>JAEVZU010000094.1 GCA_023392075.1 Bacillota bacterium
TAGCATAAAATATTCACAGTCCCTTTGAATATTTCTAACAGGAGGTTAGTATTTATGATACCGATTGCGAAGAATATTAAAAGGTATTTTTCACAAATGAATTTTCGTGGTTTTGGCAGAAAGAAGCGCGGAGATTTATTCAAGATCAGATCATTGGATATTGCAATAATCTGTATTGCCGTTGTTATATCCGTTACTGCCGGGGTCTTTGTATTTAATGGGTTGAAAAGACACGTAGTAATCAACGACAATGGACATGAGATTGCAGTAAAGACAATGAAAGCAACAGTGAGAGAGGTATTGGAGCAGACAGGCGTAACAGTTGCGAAGGAAGATTTCCTCAGCATGCCGTTTGACTCGAAGCTTGCGAGAATCCAGGAGAACAGGATCGAGATAAAAAGAGCTGTACCTGTTTCAATTATGGTGGACGGGAAGGAATTAGATGTAAAAACTTATAAGGACACTGTCAAAGAGGTACTAAGCGACAACGCTATCAGCGTCGATGAAGACGATAAGTTCATCGAGTCTCAATTGGGAGACAAAATTGTACCTAATATGGATATCTCAATAATTCGTGTAGATGAAAAGACAGTAAAAGAGACTTCTTCCATACCATTTAAAACAATTACAAAAGAAAACAACAGACTGGACAAAGGATTAAAAAATACAGTTAGAGAAGGCAAAGAAGGCGTCAGAGAAAAGACATATACTGTAGTTTTCGAGAATGGAAAGCAGACCGCCAAACAATTGGTCAAGGATATTGTTGCAACAAATCCATTGGATAAGATTGTTGAAGTCGGTACGGTTTTAAACTACAAGACATCAAGAGGTGATACACTAAGATACTCAAAGGTTATGAATATGAAGGCTACCTCATATACCGCGTCTTTTGCCGACACCGGCAAGCATCCCGGAGATCCGGGCTTTGGAATTACCGCTACCGGTGCAAAGGTCAGAAGAGGAATTATAGCAGTAGACCCCAAAGTTATTCCACTTGGGACCCGGGTTTATGTCGAGCTTCCGGGAGCTTCAGCTGACTATGGATATGCAGTTGCAGCAGATGTTGGGGGAGCAATAAAGGGGAACAAGATAGATGTTTATCTTGATTCCAGCTATGCCGTGGACATATGGGGCGTAAAAAAAGTAAAAGTTTATATACTTAAATAGCATTTGATTTTATGTATGTAAACAAATAAAAGTATTAAAGGGACTGTTTGAGCTGATCCGGATTTGTGGGATCAGCTCATTTTCTATGATTTTAAATGACTATTCTGCTGTGAGCAGATGTACTTGATTTTGCAGCCAGGCAATAACATCACTTTTATCTTTATTCACTGGGGCTATATGATCCCAGAGGTCACAAAAATATTCTTCAAAAGCTCTCACCAGCATGGGTTCCTCTATGGTCAGCCGGACCTGGGGTTTGTCGCCTGAAGGTTTGAATGCTTCAAAATGTACCGAGTGTCTTTCCTTGACGGTACAATACAAATCATTGATTATTAAGGTGCTGTCACCATCCGGGGATAAGAATGCCATATTATAATTACTGTACTTTTGAAGGATAGTGATCATATTCTTCAGGATTTCAATAACATCCTTGACCTTCAGCTCTACAATTTCAACTCCTGAATAAGTGAAAATATAAAGCTGCCTGCGGCTGATCAACTTTTTTATTGAATCCACAAGGTATATATCCTTATGCTCATAACTTTTGATATTTGAGATAATTGCATTAACGTGTCTCTTGCGGTACTTCAGAGACATTTGCATTGCTTCATAAGGCATATTTTTTCTCCCCATGATTTTTTTATACAGCTTCTCAGGTAAAAGAAAGTCCCCTAGTCCATAATTGTAAACATAGCGGGTACCTATATTTTCTTCACTTTCCGTCAGCATACAATAATAGTCGGTATTCATGTCCCGGGGATAATGCTTGATGAGAGGCTTGGAATGATTGGATAAAAGTATATTAAAGTAATCCTTCAAAAGGTTGACGGCAGCTTTACTTTCCAAATAAAAGGCACAATTTATTTCCGATGTTGGACTTGTAGAAAAACATGAAAGTGCTCCGACACCGGAAATAATGCATAGCTCCCTTTCAGTTGCAAAAACACCGTATTTTTTAAAGTAATACAGGTTAAGTCTGCCTGTTTTCATAAATGGCAGTATGAAATTAATAAATTTTAAAGTTCTTGAGGTATTGTTGGTTAATCTCAATAAAAACACCACATCCCACCCGTGGTTTATAGTCCTCAATAAAAGTTCCTTGAAATGTGCCAGTTTATTATAAGGTAAAGTATGCAGTTCCATATCACTGTTAAGAGTGAGGAATATGGATTTATCTTCCCGCCGTGTCTGGCTTACGGCAGTCTCAAGCAGGGAAATGGCAGCCGATAATATATTGCTGATTCCAAAGATAATTTTATCCCTGCTTGATAAAGCCACTGCACTGCTAAGAGTCTCCTCCATATTTGCCGTATGGATTTTACTTTCTTTTCGTTCGGCTTTTTTGCACTCAAAGGAATAACCCTGTGATTCTTTCAGTGTCAGCCTGATTTTCTCCTGAAGGTCAGCTATGGCTCCGGTGTCCCGGCATACCTCTAAAAGTATATTATTCAATTGTTCCAATTGAATGGAGTTGTGAACGTTTTTAGACAGGTATTCCGAAATTCTTTCAATGTAGAGTGTATTATAAGAAGGAACTCTTTTTCCATGAATCCAGCGGTTAACAAGCGAGTTGTCCACATTGATTGCCTTGGCCAGTCTATTTATACTTATGTCCAAAGCCGAAATAAGCAATTTCAGACATTCGCCGAATTTAATGTTGGTTGTCATGGCTTGCCTCCTTAAATCAGTGGTGTATTATACTATATATCAATTAAACCGAATGTTCTCTATCTTCAAATATTTGTCATAACCACGGAAGTGACAAATATTGATAATATATTACAAACTTAGCGTTACTAATATATCATAAGAGATAAGTTGTCAAAAAAACATACATTGTGCTAATGTTTTTGTCACATTATGGGGGTATTTATGTTGAAGCTAAAAAGTATTAAAACAAAGTTGGTTCTGTTTTTTGGAGTGTTATTACTGATTATTTGTGTAGGACTTGGAGTTGCGGCAGATATGGTTTCAACCGGAGCACTTTCATCCACTATAGATGAATCGCTGACTCAAATGTCGAAAGAGGCCGCAAAGGTCGTGCAGACGCGGGTTGATGTCCAGTTAAGCGTTTTGGAAGCATTGGCCGAAGCAGATTACATAAAAAATGATACTGCATCGTATGATGAGAAGCTGAAGTTGCTGGAAAGTGAGGTGAAAAGAAGCGGGCATCTATATATGATACTTGCAGATATGGATGGTAATGCAAGATATACCAACGGTCAAAGTTCCATAATTGCAGACAGGGAGTATTTCATAAAGGCGAAATCGGGTGAAAGAGCCGTATCTGACCCTATTGTAAGTAAAACAAATAATAGTTTGGTAGTGTGCTATGCAGTCCCGATTAAAGACGGGAATACCATAAAAGGGGTTTTGATTGCAGCCAGGGATGGCAATGAATTAAGTGCACTTATCGATGACATACAATATGGAAAGAGCTCGGAAGCTTTAATGATAAATAAGTCGGGAACGGTTATAGCCCATCATGATAAAAATATGGTCTTTGATATGTATAACATTTTTGAAGAAGCTGAAAAAGATCCGCAATTAAACGGATTGGCTGAATTGACGCAGCAAATGGCTGAGCGGAAATCAGGAGTCGGGGAATATCATTTTAAGGGTGTTACAAAATATATGGGTTTTTCTCCGGTACAGGGCACTGGCTGGTCGCTGTCCATAGCGGCTCCGGAATCGGAAACCATGGCGGAAATAAATAAATTAGCTGTAATTATAGTTATACTTTCAACAATATTCATGTTGGCAAGTTTGGCAATTACATTATTGATTGCAGGAAATATAACAAAACCTATAAAAACAGCTTCAGACTATTTGAAGGTTGTAGCCACCGGAGATTTTACAGGATATATGCCTGAGAAGCTGTTGAAAATGACAGATGAAACCGGTATCCTTGCAAACTCAATTAATACCATGCAGCAAGCTGTAGAAAATATCATCAGGGAGGTCGTTAATGAGTCTTCAGAGGTTAGCAAGCTGCTGGTTACTATAAATTCTGAAATGGATAAACTCAATAAAAACATAGAAGAAATTTCTGCGACGACGGAAGAGCTTTCAGCAGGTACCGAGGAGACTGCATCCTCCACAGAAGAAATGAATGCAACCTCTCTTGAAATTGAAACGGCTATTGAGTCTATTGCTACAAAAGCACATGAAGGTACACTTACTATAAATGACCTGAATAAAATGACTGAAGATATGGAACGAAATGCTGTTTCTTCAAAGTCTGATGCCTTATTGATATATGAGAAGACCAAAAAGGATTTGCAGAGTGCAATTGAACAGGCTGAAGCTGTTGACCAGATAAATGAACTGTCGGAAGCTATTCTTGAAATAACTTCGCAAACAAATTTACTTGCCCTGAATGCGGCGATTGAAGCTGCAAGGGCTGGGGAAGCCGGAAAAGGTTTTGCGGTTGTTGCCGATGAAATAAGAAGGCTTGCGGAAGGTTCCAAGAACACCATTGCAAGGATACAGGGGATTTCCAAAATAATATTCGAAGCGGTCAGGGATCTCTCGTCCAGCTCAGGGGAGATCATGGAGTTTATCGACAGGAAGGTTTTAAACGACTACGATTATCTGGTTGCTTCCAGTGGGCAATATGGTCAGGCTTCAACGAGCATAAACGATATGGTAACCGACTTCAGCGCAACTTCGGAGGAGCTTCTTGCTTCCATGCAGAGCATGGTGAAAGGAATAGACGAAATAGCCAATGCCTCCAATGAAGGAGCGCAAGGGGCTACAAATATTGCTGAAGCTGCATCGGTTATTGCCCTGATGTCAAGTGGTGTTATAAAGATGGCAGAGTCGGCAAAAGGAAAATCAGAGATTTTGATTAAAGCGGTTTCGAAGTTTAAGGTGTAGGCAGCAGAAATTGTTAATGAGCATACCGGTACTCACGTACCAGTATAACCGGCATAACCTATTTAATTGTCATGTCCAGAGTAAATTTAAACTGGTACAACCGGTTAAGTTGACGCAAGTACTGCTTTCCGTTAAAGATAACTGCCGCCGGACCGGAAGACAATTTTTGCAAATAATACAATAATAGTGCGCGAGGCCGGTATCCGTCAATGGGATGCCCGAGTAGAAGAACTTGCTTGAAACTTGTAGGTTTACACAAGTACATCGTGCCGGCAAATTGACAGGATGTCAATTTGATGCAACACACCGAGCCACGATGGCGAGTTGTTGCGACGGCTGAGATGTGCTTGGGTAAACCATACTGTTTCAGCAAGGACTTCGTGGGCAATCCATTGATGGTTACCGGCCGGGAGCACTATTATTATGCATATATTAATTAAGTATTCTTACGAGGCGGCAGCAGATTTGCAATATGGAAAGCATACTTAATTCAACAGGTACAACAAATTGAATTAGCGCAGATGCTGCTTCCGGTACTCCCTCGGAGTGGTGGAGGTAATATTCCTGTAGGCCCTGTTGAAGGTTCTTAAAGTTTCAAAGCCGCTGTCCAGAGCGATCTCGGTTATCTGCTTGTCAGTAGATAAAAGCAGATGATTTGCGTAATTTATCCGTAATTCATTTATATATGTGTCAAGCCTCAGGCCTATATTATTTGAGAAAACTCTCGACAGATAAAATGGGCTTACATTAAGTTCTGCAGCAATGGAATTAAGATTAACGGCATTAAGGTAATTCTGCTGGATGTATCCCAGTACCTTTTCCACAAGATTTCCCGATACTTCTTTATTTATTTTCTGCAGAGTTAAAAGTTCCAGCAATCTTGTTACTGCAATATAAAGGTATCCCGTAGTGATCCCCGGATTATTGGCCGACTGGGTCTCCTTGAAAATATTGCTTAGACAGGTGTATACTTCCCTGGGTATGCTTGACCCGGGAATACTGCATTCGGCTGCCTTGCAGGTTGAGAATATATTTTTATACAGAGGAAGTAAATCACCATTGAATATTATAATATAATAGCTACTTTGGGATATGGTTTTATACCCATGGATAGTATTCGGGAAAGCAAAACTGATATCTCCTCCATGCAGTACCTGTTGTTTGGAATTAACCGTGAGCTCTATTTCACCCTCTAATAGACACAATATTTCAAGCTCCTTGTGAATGTGCGGAGGAAAGGTTATATCACTTCCCTGCCAGCAATATAAATGACCGGATTTATTTTCATAGAAAATCATTTAAGCTTTCTCCCCCTCCCTTATGGAATATAAAGCCATACACATTTTAATCGAATCCTACATCATATCAATATAATACATTTTACTGCAATAATTGTCTACTTTCCATAGCCGATTTTACTTTTTTTACAAGCTGTAAAAGCGTAATATGTTTTTAACAGATATTAAATTTATTAATCCGGACAATAAACTGCAGTTAATGGGTTAATTTACCGGACGATGGGAGAGATTTTATGGAGAGAAGGGCTCTTATTGTACGCGGCGGCTGGGATGGACATCAGCCTGTCGAAGTATCTCTGGTGTTTGAAAAGCTGTTGAAGGGCGAGGGCTTTGAAGTTGATATCTTTGAGGATCTGAATATTTTTGAAAGCCTGGACAGCATCATGAGATATTCTTTGATTATACCTGTATATACTATGAGTGAAATCAAGGAGGAATATGTTCAGAACATATGTAAGGCTGTGGAAAGCGGTATCGGACTTGCCGGCTGCCATGGCGGAATGTGCGACTCGTTTCGCAACAGCACCAAATGGCAATTCTTGACTGGTTCTCAATGGGTAGAGCACCCGGGCAATGACGGCGTCGAGTATGAGGTTAACATCGCCGGAGCAAGTTCAAGTCCTATAGTTGAAGGTATAAAGGATTTTAAAGTTAAAACCGAACACTATTATCTGCACATTGATCCGGCTGTAAATGTACTGGCAACCACAAGCTTTCCTCTTATCCCGGGACCTCACAGTACCAACGGTTCCGTACTTATGCCTGTTGCTTATACAAAAAAATGGGGTGAGGGCAGAATATTTTATACTTCCCTGGGACATCATGCCGACGTATTTGATGCGCCTGAAGCGGCTGAACTGATGAAGCGGGGATTTTTGTGGGCTAACAAGCTTATATGAAAAGGTAAACCATTATAACTAAAAGTATAAAATATTAATGTGTATTGGCTCAAGACGGTTTAGCCAATGCCGAAACGGAGGCCGGTATGGATAAAGTTAAGATTGGAATAGTCGGCTGCGGAAATATCAGTGATATTTATCTGCAGAATCTGACTTCAGCTTTTGTTAACACCCAGGTATGGGCGGTTTGTGACCTGATGAAAGAGAGGGCTTTGGCAGCTCAGGAAAAATATAAGATAAACAGGGTATGTACCCTTGAGGAAATGCTCAATAGTGAGGAAATTCAAATAATTATCAACCTCTCAACTCCAAAGGATCATTTTGAAATATGCAGGCGTTCGCTGGAAGCGGGCAAGCACACCTATGTGGAAAAGCCTTTATCGCTGAAAGTTGAGCAGGGTCTGGAGCTTGTTAAGATCGCAAAGGAAAAAAATCTGCTGCTGGGCTGTGCGCCGGACACCTTTCTTGGTGCAGGCCTTCAAACCTGCCGCAAGGCCATAGATGACGGCCTGATAGGTGAAGTCACAGGCGCCACAGCCTTTATGGTATGCCATGGCCACGAGAGCTGGCATCCCGACCCTGAGTTTTATTACGATTTCGGCGGTGGTCCGATGCTGGATATGGGCCCATACTACCTGACAGCTCTCGTTTCTCTCATTGGTCCGGCCAGGACGGTAGCCGGAATGAACTCAATCACCTTCAAGCAGCGAACCATAACAAGTGAGAAGAAATTCGGAAAGGTTATTGATGTCAAGGTTCCCACACATGTGGCCGGAACGGTGGAATTTAAAAATGGTGCCATTGCTACTGTTATAACCAGCTTTGATGTATGGGGAAGTACACTTCCAAGAATTGAAATATACGGTTCAAGAGGTACGCTTCTCGTTCCTGACCCCAATACCTTCGGAGGGGATGTAAAAATTCAGACCTATTTCCAGAAAGAATTCAGAGAGCTTCCGCTGACCCATATATACTCCGAGAACAGCAGAGGTCTGGGTGTGGCAGATATGGCCGATGCAATCTGCAGCGGCAGAAAGAATATAGCAAATGGTGAACTGGCAGCCCATGTACTTGAAATAATGCAGGCATTCCACGAGAGTTCTGAAAAAAGAAGCTACATTGAACTGAAAACAGAATGCTCCAGGCCTGAAGCATTAAAAATCGGGCTTGTCAAAGGGTTTGTCAGACAGTGAATAGATAATGGTTAATAGTAAATAATTATATAAAGCCTGCCTGTAAAAAGCGGATAGCATATTTATGGGTATGGCTTTTTTATTATTAGGAAATGCTTAATCAAAATTTGCGGATAGTTTTTTAAGGTAAGCGAATTCATGTATGGGCAATAAAGTCATAGGACAAAGTTGATCTGATGGAGATAATGTAAGATAATAAAAGAAAATAAGAGAGAATGAAAGATAGATAATTAAATTATTCGAATTTTAAAATAATTCTTGAAATTCCGCGCAAAATCGGTTAAAATAGGTTTGTGATACTTCTGAAATTCTAGTAATTTCTAAAATCAGATCGGTGTTATCTTATTATTAAGAATAATCTTTTTAAATCATTAATAGTGTCCACACACTACAGAAAAGACATTCATCATGCCATATCTGGAAGGGGGTGAACATATGTTTGTCAGAATGCTAAGGCAGCATAAAATAAAAACTGAATAAAATAGCGGTCAGAAGTATAGTCTATTTTTAGTACTTATTTTTGATCGCTGGTATACTTCTAATGTCAATACACAAAATGGAGGTATTTAGTCATGACCATTAGAGAATCTGATCTGCCGAATATCGGAAGAAAGTTTGAAGTAGAGGTTCAGGAAGGAAACAAGCTGGTTATTGTGGTGCACGATGACGGACGGCGGGAGCTGTATCACTTTTATCACAATGACCCTGAGGACTGTGTCTCAATGATAACCCTGGATGACAATGAGGCACGGCATGTTGCTGCAATTATCGGAGGACTGGCATACAAGCCAAAAGCCCTTGAAACGGTTGATATGACTTTGGGCGACCTGGTAATTGAGTGGTATAAGATCAAAGCCGGTTCAAAATGCATCGGTAAATCCATTGGTGAAATGCAGGTAAGGAAGAAGACGGGAGCATCGATTATCGCTGTTATGGAGAAGGGGCAAAATAAACACATTAATCCTGGTGTTGACTACGTATTTTCAGCGGAGTCCACCATAGTAGTAATCGGAGAAAGAAAGCACATAAAAGAATTTAAAAATTATTTATTCGGAGGAGAAGTATGAAAAAAATAAACATCATAGGGAGGTAGAATGGATACATTAGTTTTTGAAATTGGTTTGGCAATAACACTGATAGCCATAGTGGGGTTCATCTCAAATAAGCTTAACTTCTCGGTAATTCCGTTTTATATATTGATAGGTATGGCAGTAGGGCCTCATGCCCCACGCTTTGGCATCATTGATTTAAGATTTATTGAAAGTTCTACATTTATAAATTTTATGGGCCGGTTGGGCGTGTTGTTTTTATTATTTTATCTGGGGCTGGAGTTTTCGGTAACACGTCTCATCAAGTCAGGCAAGTCAATTTTTATTGGGGGTTCGGTTTACGTTCTGCTGAACTTTTCTTCCGGATTGCTGCTTGGCTGGATCATGGGCCTTCCTATCAAAGAAACCATAGTAGTATGCGGTATCATGACCAGTTCCTCAACCGCCATAGTTGCAAAGGTGCTCATAGACCTGAAGCGTACAGCAAATGCTGAAACAGAAGTAATCATGGGAATGATAATGTTTGATGATTTGTTCATAGCAATTCATATATCTGTATTATCCGGATTGCTTCTCAGCGGTTCAAAATCGGTCTGGGGAGTATTGTCTACATCACTTGTGGCACTTTTCTTCATATTAGCCATACTTATCGGCGGCAAGAGGGTGATGAAGTACATCGACAAATTGCTTAACATACAATCGGCAGAACTTTTCCTGCTGGTGGTTATAGGAGTATTGTTTCTGGTGGCCGGATTTTCCGAAACCCTGCATGTGGCCGAAGCAATAGGTGCCTTGCTTGTTGGCCTGATTATGGCCGAATCGGTGCATGCAAAGAAGATAGAACATAATATTCTGCCTTTCAGGGACTTCTTCGGTGCAATATTCTTCTTTAACTTCGGACTTTCAATAGATCCGCTGTCACTGGGCGGCGGAGTGGTTATGGCGATTGTAGCGGCTATTCTCACCATTCTGGGAAATATAATTGCAGGGATGTTCTCGGGGCGCTTATCCAAAATATCCAATCAGGCTTCGGCGAATATTGGTTTTACTCTTTCGGCCAGAGGTGAGTTTTCAATAATTATGGCCAACATGGGAAAGGCAGGGGGGTTACTGCCGGTACTCCAATCATTTGTTGTAATATATGTACTGATTCTGGCTATTGTGGCTCCGCTGCTTACAAAAGAATCAAAAAAAATATATGGTTTCTGCAATCGTATATATCAGAAGATATCCGGCAGAAAAAGAAATATTACTTCTTAAAAAGAACAATGTTTTCAAAACTGAATTTATGGAGGTTGATATATGAATGTAAAAAAAAGCATGCTTCCAATAATTGTTATGAAATACATTTTTATTCTTGTGGGTTCAATAATGACTGCCCTGGGTCTTGAGGTTTTTTTCAAAGCCCATAATCTTATCGGAGGCGGAATTATAGGGATTTCAGTAGTATTAAGCTATCTTAGTGAAATACCCTTGGGAGTAATAATTTTTATTTTGAATTTCCCCTTTATTCTTATTGAATACATACACAGGGGAAAACAAAAACTGGTTGCTATATTATTTGCATTGATATCACTTATTTACTGGATATCCGCAATAAATACCGATAACTGGGAAACATACGATATTCTGAATTCCACTATATTGGGAGGAATTTGCCTTGGTGTAGGTTCGGGATTGATTCTAAAATATGGCGGTTTTTTAGATGGCATTGAGCATAGAAGAATATTATTTAAGATTAATAACAATTATTCACCAAATAAAATATTTATTTTAATTAATCTTCTTATAGTAATTGCGGCCGGATTTATATTTGGGTGGGAAAATACAATATATTCGCTTATAGCATATATTGTTGTATTTAAAGTAATTGATTTCACACTGGATATATTACATCCCCTTGACCGCATTTACAAAAAGGGATAAAAAAAAGAAAATAGCCTTCAAATAACAATTTTATAGGATATAATAATATTAAAATTTATTTTTGAAGGAGAAGTAATGATTAAAAACAATACACTGGACGTTATAAAAAAGCATAATCTAAGGTTGACCAAGTCCCTCGGTCAGAACTTTCTGAATGATGATAACGTCGTAAGGAAAATAGTTGATGCCGCTGATCTTGATAAGGATACGCTTGTTCTGGAGATTGGTCCGGGGATTGGCAGCATGACAAAAGAACTTGCCCGGAGATCGGCCGGAGTTGTAGCCATAGAAATTGATAAGCATCTGATACCTGCTCTTAATGACAACTTAAGTGAGTTTTCAAATATAGATATAATTAACAATGATGTTATGAAAGCCGACGTTGATGCCATAATATCGGAATATAAGGATAAATTCAGTTCAAAGTCTGTAAAAGTGGTTGCCAATCTTCCATATTATATTACCACTCCAATAATTATGAGATTTCTGGAAGAGGTCAAAGGAATAGACGGAATGGTATTTATGGTACAGAAGGAAGTTGCACAAAGGATGGTTTCCGGTCCGGGAACAAAGGATTATGGCGCACTGTCGGTTGCAGTGCAGTTTTACTGCAAGCCTGCAATTATATTTGATGTACCTCCCCATTGTTTTATTCCACAGCCGGAGGTGCATTCTACAATTATCAGGCTGGACATATTGAAAGAGCCTTCAGTCAAGGTTGACGACAAAGATCTGTATTTCAAACTGGTTAAGGCCTCCTTTGGGCAGAGAAGAAAGACTCTTGTAAACGGGCTTGCCAATGCCGGTTTTCTTAGAATGGATAAGGAACAATTAAAGCAAATAATTGGGAGCATGGGCTTGAAAGACAATATAAGGGGTGAAGTGCTCTCAGTTCAGCAGTTCGGGGAGCTGTCAAACCTGCTTGGATGTTAAACAGTTCTGTACGCTGCCGATGGGACGTATTTAAAAAACGGAATAACATAAAAAATATATAATGCCAATTATGCTTAAAAAAATCATAATTGGCATTTATTTTATCCATGGGAAAATATTAACGTAACAATTTTATTATTATGTTACATT
>JAEVZU010000110.1 GCA_023392075.1 Bacillota bacterium
TTTGGCAGGGGAGACAGGACTTGAACCCGCAGCCGACGGTTTTGGAGACCGCTACTCTACCAATTGCGCTACTCCCCTAAGACGAATATTAGTATACAATACACTTTGCAGTCTTGTCAATGCAAAACTGATAAATAGAACAAGAAATTTGTTTGTTGAAAAAACAAAAGCTGGTTTTCATATTTCGACTGCATTATTTCCGGGATTTATTAATAATATTGCTCCTTTACTTGAAAAAAGGTATTATTAAAAGTAGAATATTAAGTAACATTTTTAAAAAAGCACTGAAGCTGTATAACTTTTAAAACACTTGATTAACCAATTGTCAAAAAACAGATAATGAGGCAGCTATGAAATTCAAAGACAATCTCTTTATTTTATTTATAATTTTCATATGGTTAGGTGCTTTGGCCACTATCCAGATAAGAAGTACTGTGGACATGCAGCGCCAAAATGCCGAGACACTGGATCTGGGCAAGCTAAAGGATCAGCTTGATTCAAAAATCAAGCTCGGAGAATCCTATAAAGCCCAGATAACAAAAATGGAAAATGACAAGGAGGCTTTTATCAAGGCCTCGTCTACCAATGCCGCAAATGCCAAATCCAAAATGGAACTTGACTATTTAAGACTTATATGCGGCTTGACAGATGTTTCCGGGGACGGAGTCATTATAACTCTGAATGATGCTGAGCAACCGGACGTTGTTGATGCTGATTCGGTTGTGGACTATATTATCCATGACTCCGACATCCTGAATGTGGTGAATCAGCTCAGAGTAGGCGGAGCTCAGGCTATTGCCATCAATAATGAAAGAATCATTTCAACCAGTGAGCAGGTATGTGCCGGTCCAACCATAAAGGTTAACAGTAACCGCTATGCGGTTCCATATGAAATAAAAGCCATCGGTGACCCGCGGGAACTCTATGAGACGTTAACCGGCAGCGGTTTGATCGACGAAATGACCACCCTTGGCAAAAGAGTCACAATCACTCAGAAGGAAGGTATTGAAATACCTAAATTTTCAAATGATATCAGCGGTTTGATTTCCAAATTGGAGGTAGTTAATAATGAAAGCAAAAAAAGTAAGTAGAAATATATCCATAGCCCTGATATGCGTCATCCTGGGTCTGGCTCTATCCTGGCAGTTCCAGAGCATCAGGAGCAACGCAAAGGTTATGAATCTGGAAAGCCAGAAAAAAGATGATCTGGTTGTAAAAATACTTAATGAACAAAAAAATAATGAGAACCTGAGAGTCAAGCTTAATGAATTGCAGTCCCAGATTAACAAGTTTGAAAGCGCAAGAGGTAATTCCGACGAAAACCTGAAACTTTTAACGGATGAAATACAGAAACTGAAAACAGTGGCAGGTCTGACAGATGTAAAAGGCAAGGGTGTAACCGTGATTTTTGCAAAGGAAGATTCACTTAATGTGGAGGACGATGATCTTTTGTTTGTGCTCAACGAGCTCAGGGCTACAGATGCCCAGGCACTGGCAATTAACGACCAGAGAATAATCGATACGACTGAAGTGAGGGTTGCCGGGGGATATATAATGGTTAACGGCCGGCATGTTACGCCGCCCTATGTGATAAAAGCTATTGTAGACCCTGACAATGCTGTGAATGCACTGAATATGATCGGCGGTGCTCTGGAAAAAATAAAACTTTTTATTGATGTACATGTTGAAAAGTCCGATAATATTGAGATTCCGAAAATAAGTGAGGAATTGATAAGGACCGATAAGCTGATGCCTGTGGAAAAGGATTGAACCTCGGCCATCAGTTTTTCCTGACACAAATGGTATAATACAAAATCATTAACTTTACGACAAACGTCGGGAGTCTTGCAGATATGAAAACATCATACTGCAAGGCTCTTTTTTTGTTCTCAAATCAATATAAACCTTATATAAATAAATATAAATATTTTTATTATAATGTAACAATTACGTCGATGGGGGTAGTTAAATTGAGAATTAGGAAAGTAATTACCATATTTATTATACTGGTGATTTTTGCTCTGCTGTTTGATAACTTTCTAATGCGCAATAACAGAGCAGACTTAAATTCCGGACTCTCGGACCTGGGCGGGGTTTATAGTGCCAGCAGCAGAAATGTAGACTATTCTACCGAGCTGACAGGCAGGGTCATAGATGAGGCAGACTCTGCAGCAGGGGAGGAATCAGCTCAGCAGGGTGTTTATACCTATGAGCAGAAAAGGTGCTGGGGAATCAGCCGCCAGCCTGAAGGTCAAACCCCCAGGGCAGACCCGGGAGCCGGGGAGGTACTTAAAAAATACGGCGGCAGGTATTTGGGAGATGTAACTAAGAATATTATTTATCTGACCTTTGATGAGGGTTACGAGAACGGTTACACCTCAAAAATACTGGATACTCTCAGGGACAATAATGTCAAGGCCGCATTTTTTATTACCGGTCCATATCTTAACGAGCATCAGGATCTGGTGCGGAGGATGGTGGAAGAAGGCCATACGATTGGAAACCATACCATTCATCACCCCAGTCTTCCCGAAAAGGATGATTCACAGATAGAAGAGGAGGTACTGGGTCTTGAGAGAGCTTTCTCTGAAAAATTCGGTGCAAAAATGAAATTCCTCAGACCCCCAAAAGGCGAATACAGTGAACGAAGTTTGAACATCACAAGCAAGCTGGGCTATTGCAATCTTTTCTGGAGTTTTGCATATGATGACTGGCACAGGGATAAAATCCGCGGTCCGGAGTATGCATACAAAAAGGTTATGAGTAATCTGCACAATGGAGAAGTAATGCTTTTGCACGCAGTATCCAAAGATAATGCGGATGCGCTTGATATGATAATAAAAGGAGTCCGGGCAAGCGGATATGAATTCGGAAATGTGGAGGAGCTTGCAAATTAGTTTTACTGTGAAGAGAGGCAGGAATCCGATGAAGAGTAATACTTTGCAGAAAGGAAAGGCTGTCAAAAAGGGCGAGGGTGCAAAAAAAGAGCAGGAAAATAAGAAGAAACACCGGCTTAAGGAAAAAGTTACTGAAATCCTTGAACTCCCAAAAGAAATAGTTTTGAATATGCCAAAGCTGACCATGCTTGGGAATGGCGATCTCATTGTTGAAAACTACAAAGGGATTGTGGAGTATGATGAAGGGATTATAAGGCTTAATACAACCTCAGGGATCATAAAGGTGACAGGCAGTAATATTTATATAAAGGAAATCACTCTGGAGAGCATAATGATTTTTGGTGATATTCAATCACTGGAGTTTATTAAATAATTTATATAACAGGCAGAATATTAAAACACTTGAGCATATGAAAGAAACACAGGTGCTCTTTATCACTATTTGCTTGCGTGCAATGTACCGGGTACGCAGATAGGAGATTAGATGTTGATTTGGAGATTATGGAATTATATCAAGGGATATGTTATTATTATAGTTGAAGGTTACTTTTTGGAAAAGTTTATAAACATATGTACCCATAG
>JAEVZU010000174.1 GCA_023392075.1 Bacillota bacterium
CTTGAAATGTCAAATGTAGACCTTTCAAGAGAGTTTACCGACATGATTATTACACAAAGAGGGTTCCAGGCCAACAGCAGAATCATTACAACTTCTGATGAAATGCTCCAGGAACTGGTTAACTTAAAGAGGTAATTAAAATAGTATTACGGCCATGGATCCCAGGTAAGACCTTGGGTCCATGGTAGTAGTAAAATAATGTTTTTAGTCTTATTTTGTAAGTTTTAAGGAATTTATCTATTGTCTTTTTGGAGTAAAAATATTATGATTAGATTAACCAAGCTAAACAGGTCCTCCTTTGTGTTGAACTGTGAATTGATTGAAACCGTAGAGAGTACACCGGATACAGTTATTTCCACAATAAACGGCAAGAAATATGTTGTTTTAGAAAGTGTTGATGAAGTAGTTGACAAGGTGATACAATACAAAGGAAATATTATCAAAATAAAAGAAATTTCGACTTGATTTTTATTTTTTACTAATTTGTTTAGACGTTAACAATTCTTGCTAATGTATTATCGCTAAAACGTTAAGGGGGAAAAAATTTTGGAAGGAAAAAGCAGTTATTTTATTTTACTGGTTATTGTCGCATTTCTTTCAATATCGCTTGCTTTCCTTGCAATAGGATATTTCTTTTTCGACAGCCATGGTTCAACTCCTGAAAAAGAGATAGTTATGGTGACAGAAAAGATTCCAACCGATGCTGAGCTTGCAAAAAAGGTAATTTTTGAAAAAAACAACTTTAATCTCAAGAAAACCGGTGACAAACAGGTTGCTGTAATTGTTTTAAGTGCAAACATGAAATATTTTAAGGATGTTGAAGGATTTAAAAATGAGGAAGAAATAGCTGCCAAGATAGATTTCTACGGCAATGAAATAAACTCAGCCATAGGTACATACTTCCAGGGTTTGACACTTGAGGATGTCAGTCAGGCAGATGCCAAGCAAAAAGCCTCCGAGGATCTGAAAAAGATAGTAAATGAAATTTTAATGAATAACGATAAAAAGGCTAGTCCTCTTGTTTACTCCATAGTTTTTGATTACTGGTTCTATCAATAGGAGGTGAGCTGATTGGGAGATATATTATCTCAAAATGAGATTGATGAACTGCTTAAAGCACTTACCACAGGGGATATAGACGTCCAGCAGATTCAAACCACCAAAACTGAAAAGAAAGTAAAGTTACATGACTTTAAAAAGCCACCGAAGTTTGCCAATGACCATAAGAGAACTTTACAGTTTATAAATGAAAATTACGCCAGGCTGGTTCAGACCTTTTTGTCAGGATATTTGAGGTCCCTGGTGCAGGTGGATGTTTTATCGGTAGATGCGCTGCAGTACAGTGAGTTCAGCAATTCACTGGCAAATCCGGTAGTATTGGGGATTGTGGATTTCAGCCCACTGAACGGCTCTGTTATTTTTGAAATGGATCCAAGTATAGCCTATTCCTTGATAGACAGGATACTTGGAGGCCGGGGATCTGCAATGGAAAGAGTCCGGTCTTTCACTGAGATTGAGCTGGCAATACTTGAGCGGATTATTATACAAATTTTAAATCTGATGCGTGAACCTTGGGAAAGTATCATTTCCATAAAACCAAGGCTGGAGAAAATTGAAACCAACGCACAGTTTGCTCAAATAATTCACCCAAATGAAATGGTTGCCCTGATTACTCTCAATGTAGTAGTCGGCGAGGTAAAGGGTATGATTAACATATGCATACCGCATATGACTGTTGAGCCAATAATGCCAAAGCTTAGTACAAAGCTCTGGTTCACAAATATTGAAAATGAAAAGATTGAACATAATAAACAGGATATTGAGTTCAAGATTGAAAATACATTAGTTCCTGTGAGAGCTGTTTTAGGTAAAACAGTAATAAACATAGGTGAGTTCCTTGATCTTCAGACAGGTGACGTTTTGCCGCTTGAAACCAACATAAACGGTGATCTGGAGGTATTGGTGGGAGATTTGCCGAAGTTTTTAGCAAAACCGGGTGTTAAAAAGAATAAAATTGCAGTGAAAATTACAGACGTGATTAGAAGGGAGGAAGAATAGAATGGGAGATATGCTTACGCAAGCAGAAATTGACGCCTTATTAAATGGCACTTCCTCTTCGGATGAATCCACAGATGATGTTGGCGGCACTGGCTCAAATGATGGTTTATCGACTCAGGAAATAGATGCCTTGGGGGAAATTGGTAATATAAGTATGGGTACTTCTGCTACAACCTTATTTACCCTGTTATCGCAGAAAGTTACCATCACTACTCCAAATGTTTCATTAACTTCATGGTCTGAGCTTTCCAAGAGTTATTCTTCACAATATGTTGCAGTAAAAGTTGAATATACCGATGGATTGATCGGAAGTAACCTTTTGATACTAAAGCAGGATGACGTTAAGATCATTACTGATTTAATGATGGGCGGAGAAGGAGTAATAGCTGAGGGTGAGCTTACCGATTTGCATTTAAGTGCGATCAGTGAAGCTATGAACCAGATGATTGGTTCTTCGGCCACATCTATGTCTTCAATGTTTTCGAAAAGAATAGACATTTCACCTCCAAAAGCTTTCGTCGTTAGTTTTGGTAACGGAGATCCCTACGGGGAATTTGAAATGAATGATGTCCTTGTAAAAATAGCATTCAAGATGGTAGTAGGCACATTGATTGACAGTGAAATTATGCAGCTGCTTCCAATGAAATTTGCCAAGGAGCTGGTCAACAGCCTGCTGAATTCTGAAAAAGTCAAGGCTGCTCCCGAACCGGAAGCGCCGGCAGCTCCACAGCCGCAAGCTCAGCCTGCCATGCAGCAGCCGGTGATGCAGCAACCTGTTATGCAACAGCCAGTGATGCAGCAGCCCGTCATGCAACAACCTGTAATGCAGCAGCCAATAATGCAACAACAACCCATGATGCAGCAGCCGATGCAGGGTTATGGGTATGATATGGGTTATCAGGATATGCAAAGACCGAGAAATCCGGTTAGTGTACAACCTGTTCAATTCCAGGCTTTTGACGATGGTTTGTCTGCGGCTGAAAAGAAGAATATAAGCCTTATAATGGATTTGCCTCTGCAGGTGACAGTTGAATTGGGTCGGACTCAGAAGCTTATAAGAGACATTTTAGAGTTCGGTTCAGGTTCAATAATTGAATTAGACAAGCTTGCGGGAGAACCAGTTGATATATTGGTGAACGGAAAAGCTATTGCTAAGGGAGAAGTTGTAGTAATTGATGAAAGCTTTGGTGTAAGAATTACAGATATAATTCATCCATCAAAACGATTATAATTTATGAAAATTAACGAATAGTTAAGGAGAG
>JAEVZU010000187.1 GCA_023392075.1 Bacillota bacterium
CTGGCCCTACTGGTCCAACTGGTCCTACTGGCCCTACGGGTCCAACTGGCGCTACTGGCCCTACCGGCCCAACCGGTGCTTCTGGTTCGACTGGTCCTGCCGGTCCAACTGGTGCTGCTGGTTCGACTGGTCCTGCCGGTCCAACCGGTGCTACGGGTCCCGCCGGTCCGACTGGAGTGGGTATAGCGTCATATGGAAATGTGTATAATCTTGCTACACTTGCTGATGCAACAATAGTTGGTGGAGCAGATATACCGTTTAGCAATAACGGACCATTATTAGGAATAGCCCACACACCGGCAACAACAATAATAATAGTTCCATTAACAGGTAACTACGAAATAATTTATAATGTTTCCGTTTCAGCCGGAATAGGAGCTTCCATTGCAATTGCAGTTAACGGAACCGTTAATGCAGCTACTCAAATATCAGCTTTGGTCGCTACCGGTGAATTGAGCGGCAATACCATCCTGTCACTCAATGCAGGAGATGAACTTACATTGCGCAACAATTCCGCAGTTGCACTAACATTAACACTTGCACCAAATGTAAGTTCACAACTGGATATTCTTTTATTGGATTGATTACTCTTTTTAAAGCCCCCGCCGTTTCTTGCGGCAGGGGCTTTTTCCTTGATTAACTACCTGCGCTGCACTGATGTGTATGATTATACATAAACTTTCCAGTAACATTTTCCTCCTCAAAGAATAAACTAATGATAGCAACGTATGAAAGGATTTAGCGTTTATTAGACTCAAGGTCTTTATAAACCGGGATGCTATATGATAACTATAAGTCTTTGCATGATTGTAAAAAATGAGGAAGAAACGCTTGCCCGCTGTTTGGATACAGTTAAGGACATAGTAGACGAAATCAACATAGTAGATACAGGTTCAACTGACAAAACCAAGGAAATTGCTCTGCAATATACCGACAGACTTTATGATTTCCCTTGGACGAACAGCTTTGCAGAAGCAAGAAATGAATCCTATAAATATGCCACAAAAGACTATATATTCTATCTTGATGCAGATGATGTTCTACTGGAAGACGACCGGGAAAAATTCAAAAAGTTAAAAGAAACACTTGACCCCTCTGTCGATTCTGTATCTATGTATTACAACGCAGGGATTGATGAATTTGGAAATGTGACTCTGAGATTTCGGAATAATCGCCTTGTAAAAAGAGAAAAAAATTTTCGTTGGTACGGTGATTGCCATAACTATCTGGATATCCGGGGTAAAATAATTAACTCTGATGTTGCCGTTACTCATAAAAAATTACGCCATTCGGTTGGTCGTACCGTCTCAATATTCGAAAGCAAGCTTGCCCGCGGAGATACTTTTTCTCCGAGAGATTATTTCTATTACGGCAATGAATTAAGGGAAAATGGCCGTTTTCAGGAAGCTATCGCCAGCTACAACAAAAACCTTGAAATGAAAGATGGCTGGATAGAGGATAAAATTTTTGCCTGCATTTATAAAGGTGACTGCTACCGCTCCCTGGGGGATAAAGCCAACGAACTTTCTTCCCTGTTTCAATCCTTTAATTACTCACCTCCCAGAGGAGAAGCCTGCAGCCGGATAGGCTACAATTTTCACACCAGAAAAGAGTATAAAACAGCCATCTTCTGGTATGAACTGGCTACAAATCTGGCCCCAGATCCTGATAGATGGAGTTTCGTTTATATGGCCTATTATACCTGGTATCCCCATTTGCAGTTATGTGTCTGCTACTACAGAATTGGCGATTTTCAAAAATCCTATGAACATAATGAAGAGGCTGCAAAATATAGACCTACAGATCCAAGTGTAATCAACAATCGGCAGCTTTTTGGAAGGTTATTTGAAAAAAGTGATGTTTAACACTAAAGTTTTATTAAAATACATAGAACCGGCATTCGGAAATTTCTCTTTATGCCGGCTCTCTTGTATTTTTTTATTTATTTTTTATTAAATCTTATACAAAACAGGCTGCGTACTTATACACAATTATTACGGAAGTTTGTTTCCGGCTGCCCTGTATATTTCATACCATTCAGGCCTGGTCAGTTCAACTTCCGATGCCCTGCATATGTCCTTCAATCTGGAAACACTTGTTGTACCAACAATGGGCTGCATTTTCGCAGGGTGCCTTAAAAGCCATGCTATAGCAATAGCTGTATTTGTTACACCCTTGGCTTGTGCCAACGCATCAATTGTTTTATTAAGTTCCGGGAATTTGTCATTATCTAAGAATACACCCTCAAAAAAGCCATATTGGAAAGGTGACCAGGGTTGGATGGTTATATCATGTAACCGGCAGTAATCCAGTATACTTCCATCTCTGTCAAAGGAACCGGGAACATTCATATTGACATTTATTCCTGTATCTATCATACCAGTGTGCATTATACTAAACTGGAGTTGATTTGCCACCAGCTTTTGACTTACATATTTTTTCAGCAGATCAATCTGCATTGGTTTTTGATTGCTTACTCCAAAATTTCTGACTTTTCCGCTGGACTGCAGAATTGAAAACGCCTCGGCTACTTCTTCAGGCTCGACGAGCGCATCCGGACGATGCAAAAGAAGAACGTCAATATAATCAGTTTTCAAGCGTTTCAGACTACCGTCAACTGACTCAAGTATATGTTCTTTTGAAAAATCAAAATAACCTTGTCTGATTCCGCACTTTGTTTGGATAATAAATTTCTCTCTGATTGCAGGTCTCATTTCAATGGCTTCTGCAAACATTTCCTCCGACTTTCCTGCTGCATAAATATCAGCGTGGTCGAAGAAATCTATTCCCTCTTCCAATGCTGTATTTATAAGTACTGCTGCATCCTTTTTCGAAAGCTCTGTTATTCTCATACATCCAAGAGAAATTTCAGATGCATTTAAAGCCCCGCCAATGCTAATTTTTTTCACCAAAAACACCTCTTTCTTATATTATCTAATTATCCATGTAAATAATACTCTTATTCTATACAACTCGAATTCTATACCTTAGAGTCTACTATAAGTCAATACTCCAATAAATTTTAAACCGAATAAATTTTAAAATTTTCCCTTGACCTGCAGTATGATATGAGTGTAACTTAGAAATAGGAAAAGTTATTATAAGGGGGTATTTTTTTGGAATACACTATTAAACAGGCAGCTCAGAAAATGAACCTTACAGCATATACACTCCGGTATTATGATAAAGAAGGCTTACTTCCCTTTGTTGTCAGGGACAATTCAGGAAACAGGCTCTTTACCGATAATGATATTGAATGGCTTGGACTTATCTGCTGTTTAAAGAATACCGGGATGCCCATAAGACAGATAAAGAATTTCATTCAGGGTGCCCTGGAGGGTGATCACACTCTTGAAAGCCGTGTGAAAATGCTGCTGGAACATAGAAATCATGTATTAAAGCAAATGGAAGAATTGAATAAAAATCTGGATAAAATCAATTACAAAATAAAATATTACGGTGGATGTCTTGAGGAATATAAAAAGCAGAAGCTTCATTCAGCACACGCAAACTAGTGGTCTGTAACATCTAAAACCCGATCCTTTACATTAATTTCCTGCGTAATACAATTTGTGATATGTATCACGCAGGAAATTTATTTAGGAAATCTGTGGTATTTGTTTATGCCTTATATGGATTTTATACCCTTCACACTTTATTGTATCACCTTAGGTTGTACACTGGCTGATGTGCATAGATTTAAAAAAACATTGTCAGCCTGAAGGATACCAAAAACCGCTCCGTTAACCATGCGAAGCGGTTTTAAAATTAATAAAGTCAATTATGCTTTTAAGTTGATATGTTTAAGTTACTCAATTCTATTGATTATTTGGCTTATATGTCAAGCCTGTTTCTGTGTTGTCGCAACAGCAGCAGCTATAGCCGCACCCAATCCCGAACCATCCTTTACCAAACGGATTCCTATATTTTCAGCATCCTGACCCAAAGCATCTGCAAAAGCTTCTTCCATCAGTTTTGGTGCCTTTGGCATTTTTTCATATATGGTTCCGTCTATTGCTACAATATGCTTGTTCTTAATTCTGGTTCCGTTGTTTTCCTGATGAAACAGGATACCAAGATAAGAAGTGGCAACAAGTCTTACGGTTCTCTTTAAAACAGCCTCCGAAATACTCTTTATCAGCTCGGCGTCAGCCATACTGCAATTGTATTGTTCAGTAGTCTGTGAGGGATAAAGTATAAAGTTTTCCACCATCAGAGCATTAAAATTCTGATTGAAAAAAGTCCCTGTGTCGGTATCGTCATTTGCAAATAACAGCTTTTGATCGTACAGATCCTTGCATACCTCTTTTAGAATACTGCCCATGTAGTAACCCGATACCATTTTTTCCAACAGCTGTGCACCAGGCATCTGACTGTTTTTGTCTATAATCTGGTCATATTTTGTAACAGGGAGACCCACATTATAGTTACCCGATTCAAGATTTACTATCATTTTTCCGCCGTTAATCGGGTGATTATTCTCCAGATAACAGGTGTTATGCCCGGTCCCCATGATTGAGCCGATATCGGCATCCTGGTAACTGTACATGGCTACCAGCAAAGTTCCCACCGTATCATTCAGTATGGCAACAGGTTCAATATTTATATTTTTTGCTTTCAGGGCATCCGCAAGAAGTCTGTTGATATTCTGGCCCTCTACTCCGGAGGTGGTAATCTCTTTGGTCCAATGGATCAAATATGCTTCATTTATACCTTCCTGCCTGCAGGGAAAAGAAAAGGTATTTCCAAGATACATACTCTCTCCCGGTTCAATTATGCCAGCCATACATTCGGCCATATATCCGAAGAGCTGACCGGCATCAGTATTTGACTTTGTGAGGTCAAAGTCTTTTTCTTTATTTATAAGCTTTTCTTTTATCTCTGCAAGTTTTTCAAAGTCACCGTCTTTTATTTTAAATTTTGTACATCTAAGATTTGTTCCACCCATATCCATAGTCATAAATATACCATGTTCTTTGCCTGTAGGTTTTCCGATATAGGAAGGAAGCATTTTCAGACAGGTTTTTTCACCTTTAAGACCGGCTTCCATTGTTTCCTTAAACAGTCCCGCAATGCGAAGCATACTGTCCTTATCGATTTCAAATGCTTTTAATACATTATTTATTGTATCGTTATTCAACCCCATAGAGCACCTCTTATATTATAGTTTAAAATTAGTATCATAATTATTCTATTATTCTGATTTTATTTTATATATGCCGTTTGGTCAAGCAAGAATGCAGATTTTCATTCGATTTGTCTGACTATCATGCTATTTATATATGACATAATCTTTAGAAGCTGATCAGTTCTTTCGTTTTCATAAAACAGTTCCAGCTTTTGGTCGGAATTGAAAACATATTTCATTTTCATGCCTTTTCCTGTGGCTTCCAGAGCAATATTCTTCAACGCTCTCAACGGAATGTGAATCAGGTCTCCCGTAATATTGTGACTTGGTCTGGAATTGTTATTTTCCATAAATATAATTATTTCTTTTTTGCAGACAACAGAAAAATGCGACTGTGTCATAACTTTATTGAAAAGTAAACCGGGATGATTGTACACTTTCTTCTGTTTCAGGCTGCATAGCACCGAAGTTTTATCAATAACTGCATCCTTTGCAAGCAAGGCACCGGCATATATGTTTTCCTCGGTATCCGAAAATGCCGGCTCCGAATACTCCTCCCTTTCATTTATAAAAGTGTTTTCAATTAATTTTTTACGTAATTCAACCAGTAGTCCTTTAACAAGATCATTTACGTTCGAATCAAAAAAAATCCTTTCTTTTAAGTCATTCTTATAATTTATTGATATACAATATGAATTAGGCTGGTCTTCATTTACCACATAGTTTATATCCGCAAAATCTAAGTTCATTTTAGAAATATTGCTGTTTATATTTTTGATTATTACTAATTTCGTGCCATAAATCATTATTATCTTTTCAAGCAATTCTTCCCTATGAGCGATCAAATTGGAGCACAGTACTATCTTGTAAGGTTGGAGTTCATTTTCGCCCAGACAACGGTAATACTGCGGGAACTTGTTTTTTAAAATTTTGATATCAATAATGGGCTCAGCAGCAACAGCCCTATCCGATGAAATCATAATTTACTCCTCTTAAATCCGCATTCTTTCATAAAATCAATTACTGGCTTTTTAAATATCACAAGTATAATTGTACAAAATTATATAATTTTTGTAAAACACTTAATTAAAAAATACTTGCTTTTAAATATATTTTGTATTAGAATTTTTATGCAATCAAATTTCATTGAGCAACGACGCTCTCTTCAGATTTTAGTATATCAAAAGAAGAGCTACTCTTCTTTTTTTTATTCCTGAAATCCTTACCTAATCCTATTTATTTTCAACGAAATACAATGGCGTGTTTCCTGTTAAATTCAGTTTGATATTTTTAAATTGAATTATGAAAGGGGTCATAAATACGTGAGTTCAATCAATGTATTATTTTTAATGCTGGGAGCAGTTATGATTCTGGCAATGCACGCCGGTTTTGCATTTTTAGAGGCTGGAAGTGTCAGCAGAAAAAATCAGGTTAATGCCTTTAATAAAATTATTTTCGATTGGTCGGTAACTACAATAGCATACTTTGTTGTAGGCTTTCCCATATCTTATGGTATTGTACTCTACTCAAACAATGGCATTTTTACACAACAAAACGGCTTGGAGCTTGTCAGATTCTTTTTCCTGCTTGGATTTGCAGCTTGTATCCCTGCAATAATCTCCGGAGGAGTTGTGGGCAGAATGAAGTTCTTTACCCAATCCCTTGGTGCGGTTATTCTCGGCGGAGTAGTTTATCCTTTTTTTGAAAGTCTTGTTTGGGGCCGGAATTCCTTTATGGGGCAGAAAGGATCTTTTTTTGAAAAGCTTTTCGGTACACCCTTCCACGATTTTGCCGGTTCGGTTGTAGTACATTCTCTTGGGGGCTGGATCGGTCTGGCTGCGATAATTATCCTTGGTCCAAGAGTGGGCAGGTTCAGCGGTAAATTCAATACCAGACCCAGTAATATTCCGTTTTTGACACTTGGAAGCTGGATACTTATTGTTGGTTGGTTCGGCTTTAATGTAATGAGTGCTCAGAATGTTAATTCCATTTCAGGTCTTGTAGTGGTGAATTCATTAATGGCCATGGTGGGGGGGACAATCTCGGGACTCATCTTCTCAAAAAATGATGTAGGTTTCACTCATAACGGTGCCCTGGCCGGTTTGATTGCCATCTGTTCCGGCTCTGATGTTGTACATCCTTTTGCTGCACTGTTTATTGGAGCAGTTGCGGGAATCATATTTATAGTTATGTTTGATCTTGAAGCCAAATGGAAAATCGACGATGTACTCGGCGTTTGGCCGTTACATGGAATAAATGGTACCTGGGGCGGTATTGCGGCAGGCATTTTTGGAAGAAAAGCTCTCGGAGGTGTTTATGACCTGAGCTTTATGGCTCAGCTTACCGGTTCTGTACTGGCACTGGTATACGCATTCGCAGCCGGATTTATTGTTTTCAAAGTGATTGATCTGATCTTCGGTATAAGAATAACCGAACAGGAGGAGCTGATCGGGGCCGACCTTACCTTCCATAGAATAGATGCCAATCCGGAACAAACTCTTTAATTTAATCTTTATACTTATACATATCAGGTAACTCTGGAGGACAAAGGCAATACTGTATGTATTGACAAGGACGGCAACGAAATTCTGCAGGAATTTAACCGTCGGCAATATGTGACTTTTAGTTGTTACAGACCACTAGTCAAAAAGGAGGGATTTCTTATGAAAATGGTAATAGCAATAGTAAGACCCGAGGCGGTAGAAGATATTAAATCCGCATTGTTTGAGGCTGAAATTCATAAAATGACCGTATCCCATGTCAAAGGCTGCGGCCAGCAGATGGGTTATACTGAAAGCTACAGAGGTAATGTCAGTACGGTAAATCTATTGATGAAGGTACGTTTTGAGATAGCTGTAAATGATGAATATGTAAAACCTACCATAGATGCTATAATGAAAGTTGCCAGAACCGGCAAAATAGGAGATGGAAAGATTTTTGTCCAGTCTGTAGAGGAATGCTACAGGATAAGAACCGGCGAACAGGGTATTGAAGCTATAGGATAGTGTAAATGACAGAAATAATAAGTTCATAATTTAACAATATTTTCTTCACAGAATATACTTATTGGGGTTGTATTATATTGATGTAGCAGTAAAAATAATCCAATAACCAGACAGGAAGGTGTATATTTGTGAAGAAAAGCATGAGTATTCTCTTAATATCTTTATTTATATTCTCTCTTGCAGCCTGCGGTTCCAAAGATCCTTCAGCAGCTGCCGCTGACAGCAGTGCCGGCGGCCGGATGCAGGTACAGGCTGCCGACCTTGCAGGTGAGGTAAGTTCGGTTTCAGACAATAAAATAACACTGAAAGTTATAAAAATGCCTGCCTTGAGCAGAAACGGGAGAGCTTCATCGGATAGCAGCAGTTTCCGGCCAGGCAGAAGGTCTTCGGAAAATACTGCGGCAAACTCCTCAGTTAGCAAGCAAAAAGGAAACGATAAGGCAAATCCGTCAGGAGACCAATCACAGGAAAAAGGACAACGCCCTCAAAGAACCGTTGAATTTACCGGTGAAACAAAAACCGTCACCCTTCCTGGCGATGTCAAAATAACAGCAGCAGGGAGAAGACAAAGCGATGACAGTGCAAACGGGCAGTCAGCACTGAGCGTTTCAGATATCAAGCAGGGTGATATTCTGCAAATCTGGTATTCCCCAAATAACGGAGAAGTAATTTCCAGAGTGGTTTTGATGCAGTCCTTGCCAGGTTTATCAGGCAGCAATGCTGATCAAAAGAGCAGTGAAAACAAATCCGGACAATAATTAATTTAATTTAAAATTATTTTTCCTTGAGGTCGTTAATATAATTATTATACTTTTCCACACCTTCAACTATTCCTGTAACGATTTTGTTCTGGTATGAATCGGAATTCAGCAGCCTGTCTTCCTCGGGGTTGGTCATGAACCCCATTTCCAGCAGCATAACAGGTATTTTGGACCAGTTGAAGCCGGTGAGGTCGGTACTTTTTACTGTTCCTGCCGATTTCGCCTTTGTATTTTTCAGAACACCCTCCATTATATACTCTCCTGCTTTTGCACTTTTCAAAAGCAGGTCTTTATCTTTGATATATTTATCACCCGGAACCATCATAAGCACTCCTGAAGCCTTTCTGCTGTCGGAGCCGTTTGCATGGATCCTTATTGTCAGATCCGCACCCGATTTGTTCCAGAAATTCGTTCTTTCCACATTTGTCATATTGCAGGTATGAGTTTCCCTGACCATTATTACCTTGGCGCCCTTGTCAGCCAGTACTTTCTTCAGCTTAAGTGAAACAGTCAGATTGAGACTTTCCTCTGTTACCTTTGTTACCACACCCGTTGTTCCGCTTGCAGTTGCCGCCTTCATAACCTTGGAACCGGGTGCCAGCGGTTCAGTCTTTTTAACTTTTTTTGTCAGTATACCGTGTCCCGGATCTATACAGACCGTTAAGCCGTCAAGCGGTTTTGTTTCCTTGTCTTTAGTCCCATCCCCATCCTTGCCCGAAGATTTTTTTACAGCTACCTCTTTAATTCTATTTGAAGCCGCTTTATTTTCATCCGTCATTGCTGCTTTCCTTTCGGTAACAACGGTTTCAATGTTTGTACTCACAGAGACAGCCTGTCCTGTATGCATCTGTGGCCCTCCATATGAACAACCTGCAAAGGAGGTTAAGAGTAAACCGATTAATAATATGACAACGATTTTTTTCATAATTGAAATTCCAGCCCCTGTTTACTTATAATTTGATCACACAACGATTAAATTTATTTATATTATACCAAATCAACAAAAAGTAACACTGGAATTTCTCAAAATACTAAAATATATTTTATTTGAGGATTTATTGCTTAGCAGCCTCCAGAGCCATCATAGCTGCGCCGTAGGCTGCACCATTCCTGGGATACACACATTTTAAGCCGGAAAATTCCTGCGATACCTTTTCTGCCAGAGTATTTCCGATATACTGGTCCTTGGTAAGTATGCTTCCTGAAAGTGCAATTTCTCCTTTATACAAATCAAGCTTCTCAACAACAGGCTTTACCAGCTTGAATAATTCATCACTGCATTTATGGGAAATAGCCCTGGCCGCACTGTCTCCATTTTTACAGGCATGGGTCAGGTTTGGCGCCAGTTTTGCAATATCCCTCTTATTGGTTTCTTTACTATATATATAGCTGATAAGCTCTTCAACCGAATTTATTTTTAGTTGTGAAAATACCATATCCGTAAGAGCGGTGGCCTCTCCTCTTCCGTCATATGCCCTGACTATTGCACTCAGCATATCCCTGCCTATAGCATAACCGCTGCCCTCATCATCGATCAGGTACCCGAAGCCTCCAGTTCTGTGCTCGCTTCCATATTTGTTCCTGCCATAGCAGATTGATCCCGTACCTGCAATCAGAATGATTCCCTCACCTTTTCCAAGAGCTCCATACAGTGCTGTCTGGTGGTCTCCTGATATGATAAACCTTCCGGAATATCCACTGCTGACAATTGCAGCTTTCAAGGTCTCCCTTGCCAGGGCATTGCTGATACCTGCCGCACCGACACAGGTACATGCGCATTTACTTGACGGACCTGTTTCACTGAATATTTTTTCAAAAATATATCTCAAGTTGTTTTCAACATTGGTTACATTTTCACCATTTATATTAATTGCACCTGATCTGAACCGGCTTATTACATTTCCCTGCAGGTCGCACGCAACCACTTCGGTTTTTGTTCCTCCGCCATCCAGTCCTATGACAAATCCGCCCAATTCAACACCTCCCTATATATCTACCGGTAATTTGCCGGATGGTGCTATATTGCCCTTGAATATTTCAGAAAGTATTTCAAATACCTGTGTTGTATATTCGTATGCTGCCAGTCTAAATGCTCTTTTGTCAATACCGCCCAGATCATACGGATTTCTTAATGCCACTGCAATTACATTTTCCTTATTCTCACACAACCTGTTGGCCAGCTCCAGCTGCCCCGGATTCAAATGTCCGTTGTAGGTTCCGTAAACAACCGTTTTATACCCTTCTGCTTTTTCAAGTACCTCTTTAATTTCCTCTGCGGTTGGATTCACAGATGTCAGCAGGAACTGCCCGGCAAACTCTCCGGCCATGTACTCAGGAAAACTAAAGCTTTTATCGGCTGAGCTGGATGCCAATGTAGACCTGCTGGCATAGCTTCCCATGAACAGAGTACGGCTGTCAACAGGCGGCAATACTCTGCCTTTACAGTTAACGGGTGTTATGCTTTTTTTACGGATGCCCGCCGCCAGGGCTTTGTGCTCCGGACTACCCACAATAGATATATTTTCGTCACATCCGGCAGACTGATATTTTTTCTTAAAATCAATTATTAGTTTAACCGATTTGTCAATTGTCTCTATTGATAACTCTCCGTTTTGAACTGCTTCTTCAATTAATTTGACTGCTTGCTCAGCAAGTTCCGGTGTATGGGATATGCATACTATGTTCACTCCTGCCTTGACTGCCTCCAAAGCACCTTCTGCCGTGCCGTAATACTTTTTGACAGCGTCCATTTCAAGGCAATCCGAAAATATAAGTCCTTCAAAGCCCAGCTGCAGCCTTAACAATCCGGTTATTATCCGGTAAGACATGGTGGCCGGTTTATTATTATTTTCTATTTGCGGAAAGAGTATGTGCGATGTCATTACGGCCTCTGCACCATTATTTATGGCTTTGTAAAACGGAACTATTTCATTTGACATAAGCTCCGTCAATGATTTGTCTATAACGGGAAGTCCTATATGGGAATCCACTGCCGTATCACCATGACCGGGAAAGTGTTTTATTATGGGGAGTACATGAGCGTCAACCAGGCCCTTCATCATTTCCATTCCAAACCCGGCAACCTGTTCCTTGCTGTCTCCAAAGGCTCTGACACCTATTACCGGATTATTTTTGTTGGAGTTTATATCCAAAACCGGTGCCATGTTCACATTTATGCCCAGGGCTCCAAGTTCCGTGCCGGTGGCATATCCGGCATTATATGCATTACAGGGTTCACCTGTTGCGGCTATTGCCATGGCCCCGGGGAAAATTGTTGCATCGTCCGGGAGCCTGGTTACCGTGCCGCCCTCCTGATCCACGGCAATAAACGGCCGACAGCCGGTATTGTTTTCAATCAGTCCTGTCAGTTCACTGCAAAGCTTTCTGACCTGAAACGAGGTTTCGATATTATGTGAAAAAAGTATGGTATTCCCGATTTTATATTCTTCAACAAGCCTCTTATACTCAGGGCTTATATTGGAAGCAGGAAAACCTGCCATAATCATCTGTCCTATTTTTTCCCGAAGGGTCATTTTTTCCAGCATGGCCTAACCTCCATATAAATGGTACTGTGCTTTGGTCCCGGCAAATCCGGCGCTTTCCTGTCTATAGCTGTCCAACAGCCGGTCTTTATCAATTTTTTCATTTCTTAAGACGTCATCCCCCGACAGCAAATCTATGAATTGTTTTGTCCCGCCTTTGTAAGGCGGCAGAAATTCAAATTTTCCGGGATACATATCTTTTATCCTGAATAGAAGTTCAATCCCCGTATCAACTGACAATACCCTGCCGTAATCAGTGATATGAATCTGTACACCTTCACATTTTTCACCGCTGAATTTGGAGGTTGCGGGTCTGAAATGGACAGGCCTGAACAGCACTCCAGGAAGCCTCTTCTTATTCATTTCATCAGCAAGTTTCTGGCCATCTATAAAAGGTGCGCCTATTATTTCAAAGGGGCAGGTGGTACCTCTCCCTTCAGACATGTTCGTTCCCTCAAACAGGCAGGTCCCGGGATATAAAAGTGCCGTATCAAAACGGGGAATTCCCATGGTAGGCATTACCCATCTTCGATTTGTATCGGGAAACAGCATTTTTCTGTCCCAGCCCTCACAGGGTATTACATGCAGTTTACAATTAAAACCCATTTGATCATTTGCCATCATTGCAAATTCTCCGATTGTAAGCCCATACCTCATGCAGAGCGGATATGCTCCTACAAAGGATTTAAACTCAGGTTTCAATATGTTTCCTTCAACTGTTACACCATCCAGAGGATTGATCCTGTCCAGAACTGCAAATTCCCTGCCGCTGCTTGCACAGTCTTCAAGTGCATACAGCATGGTATTTATAAAAGTAAAATACCTTGTCCCCACATCCTGTATGTCATATACAACAATGTCCACCAGGTCCAGCATTTCCTGCGTAAGCCTTTTGGAATCCTTTCTGTAAAGGCTGTAGACCTGCACACCCGTATAAGGATCCAGGTAGGTGTCAACAAGGGCTCCGGCTTCAATATCCCCCCGGACCCCGTGCTCGGGTGAAAATAACGCGGCAAGCTTATATTTTTTGTGAATTATACTTATTGATGAATTAAAATTATTATCAACACCTGAAGGTGAAGTTATCAGTCCTATTCTCTTACCCTTAAACAACCTGTCATACTTTTCTATTTGTTCTAAACCGTTTAATACCATTTTGACCTCCACTGTTACCAGGTATATAAAACCGTTGGGATTAACTTCCGGAGGTTATAACGAGTCCTTTATAACCTTCATGGTTTCAGGTGCTATGGCAAAACATTCGGCCCTGCCTTTTCTGGCCTCTATTCCTCTTACTCTGCTCAAATGCGTGTAATATTCCAGGTACGGGAAAGATTTACTGCCGGTTACAAACCAGTGTGTGGCCACTGCCTTTTGCCATAATTCAAAGCCTTCGGTTATATCCATGTAAATATAAGGCTTGAAATCTACAGCATCCTCCCAGTTTTCGGCATAGTAAAGCCTCGATGCAAAAAAAGCTGGATTTTCACGTTCAAAAAATGGATTTCCTGCAAAGAAGCGGGCATCGTTCACTATCCTGTGAGTGGCCATATGATCCTTATGCATGCTGTTTTTGAAATGGGTTATTATAACATTGGGTTTAACTTCACGGATTACATCGCACACCTGATAACGAACTGTATCATTGTCAGGCAATTCACCATCAGGATAATCAAATACAACGGCTCTGCCTCCAAGCATCTGTGCAAATGTCTCTGCTTCACGTACCTTTTGTTCACGGTAAGCAGCCAGGGACATATCTGCCGGGGCTCCTTTTTCACCTGCGGTAAGTGCCAGCGTTACTATCTTATCACCTCTCAGTGCATGCGTTGCCAGAACTCCGCCTGCGGTAAGCTCCATGTCCCCCACATGACCGCCTATTGCCAAAATTGTCAGGTTGTTATCACTCATAATTCCTGCCTCCATTGTTTTCTCATTACTGCAAATTCCATAACCTCTTTAAAGCCTGCCTTCTTATAAATGTTTATGGCAGGGTTTTCAATTCCTGTATAAAGCGACATATAGTCGGCCCCGACTTTAATAAAAGCCTCACACAGCTTGAAAAACAAAATGCTGCCGAGACCGTGCCCTTCATGCTCCGGATTAACCCCTATTCCGGCAAAATATCCCCTGCCCGAATCCTGACGTATAACAGGACCTGCAAAGCCGACAGCCCTGCCATCCCTGGCAGCTATCACCACTGGAATCCCTTCCCGTGTACATTTTGATATTTCCTTCTGCCATAATATATTATCAAAGCCCTTAAGCATTTCTTCTATTCCTCCATGTTTGGAATTGTCAAAAAGAGTCACTTCATAGCCTGCTGCTTTAGCCTTTGTCTCCTTTTCAAGAATGCTTTCGGGTATCATAAACTTTGACAGCTCCAGGTACATGGCACACTCACGGGTCCGCTCCGCATACCCGTTTTCCAGCAGTTCCTTATGGGAGAAGCTGCCCGCAAATACTCCCGGTGCATTGTTGTGCTCATGCTTCGGCGTACCTGGGATGTACCAGGGCAACAGCATGGGGTTGAAGAAAAGCACCTCTGCCTGTTTTTTGCCTTGATCCAGAAAGGATGTCTCAAGCTGTTCAAGCAGCAGCCTGAAATATTCCTGATTTTCATATTCACTGTCCAATACAATACACGTGATGTATCCCGACTTATCCCCCAGTGGAAGATCATCTCCCGTACAGCCGCATGCAAAGCCTTTTACACCGTCATTGTCCAGAACGAAGGTATTAGCCTGTTTAAAATACCTGTTCCCACTGAAAATTTCTTTAAAGCTATTTGCATCCAGTTCCTTATAACCGTCCCGCACTGCAGCTCTGTTCCATAAATCAATTATTTCAGCATCATATTTACCGTCATACTTAACAATCATAGTAAGCCTCCATTCTGCTGCCACCCAGCGTCAGCAGTAGTCTGTAACATTTAAAACTTATATTGTCCGGCGAGGAAAATTTACATAATATAAAAACCTCTTGAATTACAGGCTTATCTTCCCCATAACCACCTCTTTGGAGGCACCTGTAACTCCCGGAATATTATTTGCTCTGGCCGCAAGAGTATAATCCGCAAGTACGGCAAAAGCAATGGCTTCCTTGGCATCGCTGCTGTATCCCAGCTGTTCCTGGGTATAGGTCTGAACATTATATCCCGACATTTCGGTTTTTATATAATTTACCAGCGTATCGTTGTAGCTGCCTCCGCCGCCCAGAACAATATAGTCGGCACTGTATCGGGGCTTTATATACCTTCTGTAGGAATCGGCTATTGACCATGCGGTAAAATAAGTGACTGTAGCTATCCCATCCTCATTTGATATATTATTCTCCAGCATATATTGATAAACCATTTCTGTGCAATCCTTACCGAACAGCTCTCTGCCGGTGGACTTTGGCGGCACCATATCAAAATATGGATTGCTTGCAAGTCTTTTCAGCAAACTCTCATTTACTGTTCCCTTCCTGGCTATTTCTCCGCCCGGGTCATAGAAAAGCTTTCCTTTTGATGTCTTTTGCACCAGACCATCTATTATCATATTTCCGGGGCCGGTATCAAAAGCGGATATTTCATGCATATTTTTCCCTGCGGGGATTATTGTTATATTTCCGATTCCCCCTATATTCTGGAGCAATACGTTTTTATCTTCATAACTGTAAAGCAGATGTTCCGTAAAAGGTACCAGGGGCGCCCCCTGACCTCCTGCAGCCATATCCGCAACCCTGAAATCGGATACACAGGGTATTCCTGTTCTGGCAGATATAACGGCACCCTCCCCTATCTGAACGGTATATCTTATATCATAACCATCTTTATTTGAAACCCGGGGCTGATGGTATACTGTCTGTCCGTGAGAGCCAATGAAATCTATATCCCCTGCTTCCAGGCCGGCTTTTTTTATTACCTGCAGAGCCGCTTCGGCAAACAGCTCTCCCAGCAGGAAATTCATATAACCCAGCTTATCAACGGTAGACACATTAACATCAAACAATTCCATTATTTTTTTACGGATATTCCCGCTGTACGGAATATTGTCAAATGCGCATAACTTAACTTTGATACCATCATTTACAGTCATTATTTCGACAACTGCGGCATCTATTCCATCGACTGAAGTGCCTGACATGAGGCCTACAGCCCTTCTTACCGTTTTTCCAGATATTTGTTCAAGCATGATCTCAGTCCTTTTTTATCCTCATAACAGTAAAATGGATGTCTCAAAATGAGAAAATTATAAATAGCGGATACTGATACTGTGCGCGAGTACAGCTGCAATAACTGGGAAGCAGGCATCCCTTATCCCTTTACCGCACCAACGGTCACTCCCTGCAGGAAGTATTTCTGTAAGCTGAAAAACAGTATGAACATGGGGATTGCAGAAATAGTTGCTCCTGCCATCATTGGCGAAAAATACGTGGTATTTGCAAAACGGAAATTCTTTAACCCAACCTGGATGGTTTGCATATCCATTGTTTTCGTTACCAGAAACGGCCAGAAAAATGTATTCCAGTTTTCCATAAAGGTCATAATGGCCATTACTGCAAGTACTGTTTTTGAAAGAGGAACAATAATCTTGGTAAAAATCCGGAACTGGTTGCAGCCTTCGATCTTTGCACATTCTATGACCTCAGTGGGAAGTGTTGACATAAACTGTTTTGCAAGGAATATGTTATATACTCCGCAAAGAGTAGGCAACATAAGTGATGCATAGGTATTTGAAAGATTAAAAATATTAACAATCAAAATATATAATGGAACCTGCACAACCTGATATGGAATCATCATTGCAATCAGCAGCAGGAAAAAAAGCCACTTCCTGCCCGGAAACTTTATCTTTGAGAAGGCGTATCCTGCCATGCCTGCAAACACCACATTTGACACAGTGGCAACCGAGGCAATCAAAAGCGAATTTAAAATCCATCTCACTGAATAATCACTGTAATTGAAGAAAAATTTAAAGGAATCCAGAGTAAATTTTGACGGAACCAACGAATAGCTTACCGCTCCGGCTTCTACAGGATCTCCGAACGAAGAGATAATCATAAAGTATATGGGAAATAATGTGGCGGCAGCAAATAACAGGAGCAGTATGATCGATATAACCTTATATATTATTTCGTGCCTGTTATTACCGCCGTAACTCTTATATAGTGACATGTTAATAATCCTCCTTCTCACCCGGCATGCTGCTGAACTTAAAAAATAACCTCTGTTAATTAATATTCAACATCATCGCCCAGCACCTTGAACTGGAATATGGATATTACTGCAATTATTGCTGCTAATACAAGCGATTGTGCAGCGGCTATTCCAAACTTGGAATATTTGAAAGCATTATTGAAAATGAGCAGTCCCACCATGGTTGTCGCATTGTTCGGGCCGCCTCCCGTCATCATGTAAGCATTCATGAATACCTGGAAGGAACCTATTATTCCCGTTACCAGCAGAAATAATGTCGTGGGCTTCAGAAGAGGGATAATTATATACCTGAGCTTCTTTATAAATGTTGCTCCGTCCAGGTCGGCACTTTCAAAAAAGCTGTCGGGAATACCCAATAAAGCGGCCAGATATATTATTATACTTGTACCATGGCTTGACAGCCATGACATCAATAAAAGAGACAGCATGGCGGTATTGCTTGATCCCAGCCAGTTCTGATTACTGATCCCCAACCACCCTATAATGGTGTTTAAAATTCCCTGCGGCATGGGATCAAATATCCATAGCCAGACTACTGAAAGTGCAACCCCGGAAGCTACTGCCGGTAAGTAATATATGGCTTTAAAAAAAGTCTGAAGAGATTTCTTAAGCGGATATATCATTACTGCAATAACAAAGGAAATAAATAATGAGACCGGTACCGAAAAAACCGTATATGTTACTGTATTTACAATTGACTTGCCGAAAAGCTTATCCTTCAGCAAACCAGCATAGTTTTCCAAGCCAACCCATTGGGAACCCAAAGGTTTAAATTCCTGAAAGCTTATTATAAATGCGCTTATGACAGGATAAAGAGTAAACATGGCAAAAACACCTAATGCAACTGCAATAAATACGTATCCCCAGAAGTAATCTTCATTGAATTTCAATTTTCTCTTTTTAACCTCATTTTTGCAATTATTCATAAGCCCCTCCCGAACCTTGTTACATCTATCTTCCGGTTTTAATTTCCGTCCAGCATATTAATGAAGTCTTTCAAGCCGACCCTACTAATATACTGGACAGAAACTTGATATATTATTAGTCTTTAACTATACCGTCCTCGCCGAAGGCTGCAACAGCAGCTTCTTTTACTGCTTTGTACATATCCTCGGGAGTTATTTCATTTGCCAGTAATGCCTGGAATTTTGGAATTATAACTTCATCCTCAATTTTTATAGCTTTTGCTCCGAGGTCTGTTGGAATATCAGGACGAGCCGGTGCTGCAATCTTCAGCATATTCTGAACAGCTGTTTCATTGTCAGGGTTCCTGTCAATTTTCATTGACTTGGCTGCTTCATTGGCCGACTTGGTAATATGTGCAACAAACAGGTCATTGTTAGTCATTGCTGCCACTTCTCCGGAAGCCATATAATATGCTGCTTTTACAACATTATCAATATGGGCCTTTGTGGGTTCGTTTTTACCGCGGAAGGTCACATATCCGTCAACAGCCGGTGTTGAAACAGCCTGTGCTCCTGCAAAGCTTGGTACGGGCAGTACGATGTAGTCTGCTTTTATACTGTCTTTAACGGCACTTCCATCTTTTGCATCGATTTTCGCATTGTTCTTGTTAGCTGAGTTTTCGAAAGTAGCAAGACCTTTTCCTGTTATCATGGTCTGCCCTGTAAGGAACATGTTCCAACGCTTTCCAGCATCAACGGAACTTAATTCCTTTGGCATTGATCCGTCATCAATGATAGTTCTCAAATCTTTAAGCAATTCAAGATAGTTTTTGCTTGTATATGCATATTTCAGATCCTTTGTGAAGGACGAAGGCATTCCGGCCGACTTCACCATTATTGAAAGATAATCCTTTGCTGCAACTCCGGCACAGGCAAATACAAAGCCGTAACGTTTTGTTGCATTGCCTTCTTTTACTATACCTTTCTTGATAGCTTCTCTGAATTGCTCAAAAGTCCAGCCATTCTGCTGAACAGACTTGTAATCTATACCTGCCTGCTCAAGGTACTGTTTGTTACCGCCGATGGCATGTATTTCCATATATGCCGGGAAGCCGTATAGTCCGTCTCCGTTCTTCATATAATTTAACGGCCCCTCATCAAAATCAGATATCATATCAGGTGTTGCAATATCCTTTATATTCATCAGAAGTCCTGTATCAACGTACTTGGATACTCCGTCGGAACCTATAAAGGCTATATCGGGAGGACTGCCCGCATTAACCTGCACATCCAGCTTTTGAGTCATATCTTCCCAGCTGGCAGGTTCTATTTTCAGAGTAAGATTTGGATACTTGGTATTAAAATCCGTGCTGAACTTATTAAAATTATCCTGATAAGTTGCTGAGACAGGCGGCAGCAATGCTGTAATTGTATCTGCCTCTGCCGACGTATTGCCTGAAGCCGAGCTCGTACTTGCTGCGGTTGAACTGTTTGCTGCATTATCCGAATTTCCGCAGGCTGCTGCCAGACCCACAATCATCACTAATGCCAGCATTAAGCTGGTGATACGACTGAATTTTTTCATACTATCCCTCCAAATTTTTTAATTAACATACCATTGGCATTTCATACCCATTGGTAAACTTTAGACTTTTTTAGCCACATCCCTTATTGCTTCTTTTAACCTTCCATTATTTTTTTCCAGCAGTTCCTCTGCATCCAGACGGTTTAATCCTGTTTCAATCATCATAATGGCCAGCTTTGCATTCATATCGGCCATATCCAGATATTTTGCAGCAACCTCGTCTGTTACACCCGTTATAGTGCTTACTATGCGTTTTGCCCTGTCCAGAAGTTTTTTATTTGTAGCTTTCAAATCCACCATCATGTTGCCGTAAACCTTGCCAAGCTTTATCATTGTGGCGGTTGTTAACATATTAAGTACGAGCTTCTGGGCTGTTCCTGATTTCAGCCTGGTTGAACCTGTTATAACCTCCGGTCCAACAACTGCTGCAATGCAAATATCACATTTCTCTTCAACCTTTGTATTGAAATTATTCACGATACCTATTGTTGCAGCCCCGCATATTTTAGCCTCTTCCAGTGCTCCCAGTACAAATGGCGCACTTCCGCTGGCTGTGATGCCTACTACAACATCTTTCGCCGTAATACCGCATTCTCTTACAAGCTTTGATCCTCCGTCAAAGTCATCCTCACATCCTTCCACTGCTGTTCTTAAAGCAATATCTCCACCGGCTATATGCCCTTGAACCATTTCAGGATTAGTTCCAAAGGTGGGCGGACATTCAGAAGCATCCAAAACACCCAGTCTTCCGGAAGTTCCGGCGCCGATATAAAATAATTTCCCACCATTTTTAAGCGAATTATAGATGATATCTACAGCTATCGAAATGTTTGGAATTTCATTTTTAACTGCTGCCGGTACTAACATATCCTGTTGATTAATGATCCTTAGCATTTGATCTGTTGAGCACTCATCTATTTCCATGGTTTCCAAGTTCACTTCTTCTGTTGTCAGTCCAGCAAAATAATTCTCCAAAATAACCCCTCCACGCCTTTGTTTCAAGCTATTGTTCATTTCGTTGTATATATTCTATGAATTTTATTATATAGTATCCCGATGTTATGTCAATATATTTTTAAAATTTTATTTTTTATTAAAATTATATTATGGCATTTTATTTCACACAGGGATGTTTTTTGACCCACTTTTTAATGGGTCAAAAACTTAATTTCTTTGTTTATTAAGTATGATATTATGTGTTTTACTGAGATATTTTCTTACATTCTGGTATTCCGCACTTGCAACACCTGCAAAAAGAATGTCAATGATATTAAGCATTGCTATTCTGGATCCCATGGCACCGCTTCTGATGGTCACTTCCGGTGTTGAGATGTTCAGCACAACATCGGCACCCTCGGCAAGATAGCTCTTACTGTATCGGGTAATTGCTATGACGGAGGCTCCCATTTTTTTTGCCACTTCCAGGGCATCCAGTATTTCTACCGTTTTGCCTGAGTTTGAAATAACAACCGCCACGTCACCTTTTTTAAGCAATGTTGCTGCTGTCAACTGACTATGGCTGTCTGTATACGCATGACACATTTTATTTATGCGCATGAACTTTTGCTGGGCATCCATGCATACCAGTCCTGAAGCACCTATACCATAAAAGTCGATTTTCTGCGTCTTTATTAATAAATCCACTGCCTTTTCAATTTCAGACCGGCTTACAATCTTTAGAGTATCCTCAATCGACTTGCAGTTATTGAGGGATATATTATTAATTATTGTCTGCAGATCGTCTCCGGGCTGGATATCCGTGTACTGATCGGTTTCTTCCTCATCCATCGAACCAAGGGAAGTTGATATACTTACAATAAACTCTCTGTAGCTTTTATAACCTATTGTTTTGCAGAATCTTAATACCGAAGCATCGCTTGTCTTGCTTTTTATGGCCAGCTCCTTGATTGACAGACTTGGCACTTCATAGGTATTTTCCAATATATATTCCGCAATCAGTTTTTCAACCGGAGTAAGACTTTCCTTAATCTCTCTGAGCTTCAGCAGAATATTGTCATTTGGCGGCATTAAAATCACCAACTTTCTTGTATATTAAATTCCTCTGTTACATCATAATAATATCACGGGTGTAATAAAATTTCAATATAAAATTTTTGTTTGAAATTTTTATTGCAAAGACTGAATGATTAGTTCTATAATAAAAGCAGAATTAGATGTGAGAATTGGAGGTTACCATGGGAAAACTAAAAATTGCTATAATAGGTTCAGGCAGTACCTATACTCCCGAATTAATCGAAGGCTTCATAAAGCGGAAATCGGAACTGCCCTTGGGAGAGCTGGTGCTTATGGATATTGATACCAGAAAGCTGAATATTGTGGGAGGCCTCTGCAGCCGGATGATATCGGCGGCAGGTATCAACTGCAAAATAACATTAACGGAAGATCTGAATACCGCCCTGATCAATGCAGATTTTGTTCTCTGCCAGATAAGAGTGGGCAAACTTCCTGCAAGAGTACTGGATGAGAAAATTCCTTTGAAATATAATCTCATAGGTCAGGAAACCTGTGGTATAGGAGGCTTTTTCAAGGCTCTGCGCACAATACCCGTAATGCTGGACATAGCCGAAAAAATGCGGCAGTTCTGCCCGGAGGCCTGGCTTATAAACTTTTCCAATCCATCAGGAATTATATCTCAGGCAATTCTTACAAATACAAAAGTAAAAATGATGGGACTCTGCAATGTACCTTTTAATATGTTTAAGAGTGTTAAAGAAACTCTGGACTTGAAAACAGCTGATATTGAATATGTGGGACTCAATCACCTCAGCTGGATAACCTCAATAAAGAGCGGCGGTAAAGATTATCTTAAAACTGCACTTGATATGGGTCTGAACAGTGAAACAATGAAAAATATCCCCTCAAGCGGCTTCAGCAAGGAGTTTATTCAGACAATCGGAGCTATCCCGTCCTCCTATATGGAATATTATTATTATAAGGACAAGAAATTGAAGCTCCTTATGGAAGCTGAGCAAACCCGCGGAGAAAAATGCGAGGCTATTGAAGAAGAACTTTTAAGCATATACTCCAACTCGGAACTCAATACCAAACCGGAGCTGCTCTCTACCAGAGGCGGAGCCAATTATTCGGAGGTTGCGGTATCCCTGGTTGATGCCATTTATAATGATAAGCAGGAAAAACATGTTGTAAATGTATTGAATAATGGGGCTCTGGATTTTATGGAGGATAATGACTCAATAGAAATCAACGCAGTTATTGGCAAAGACGGAGCAAATCCGGTCAGGATCACCGGCTTCAGCAACTCTCATATCATTGATTATATGAGAATGGTTAAGGCCTATGAACGGAATACCGTAATAGCAGCCATAAACGGGGACGAAGATGCAGCCATGCGCGCTCTGCTTATGAATCCTCTGGTAGGCGACTACCACCTTGCAAAGGCTTGTTTTGATGAACTTAAAGAAGTACACAAAGCATATCTGCCGCAATTTTTCAATGCTCTATAGAAAAGTTTGGTATCTGTTTCGTAAATAATTATAAAGTCCAGGACGGTGATTGTATTATGAATAAATATGTACTTGGTGTCGATGGAGGAAACAGCAAAACCGACTATTTCCTTTTTGATATTGAAGGAAACTTTGTAGATCATTTAAGAGACGGCACTTGCAGTCATGAGCGCTTTCCGGATGCTTACCAAAGCTCCTTCAGGATTATGAACGAAAAAATAAATCAACTGCTGGCACGTAATGCAATTTCCATGGAAAATATGGCCGCCGGTGCCTTTGGCCTGGCCGGCGCCGATGTCCCCATACAAAAGCAGAATCTGTCCGACATCATAAAAAGAATAGGTTTTAAGAACTTCGAGGTGGACAACGACTCCTTCCTGGGAATAAAGGCAGGCACAAGCACGGGTTATGGTATTTGCTCCATTAACGGCTCAGGATCTGTTACGGGAGGAATCGATCCGCAGGGCAGCAGGCTTCAGGTTGGCGGTATAGGCAGTGAAATATGCGGAGATGAGGCAGGAGGTTTCTTTCTTGCAAGAAAGGCCGTCAGAACTGTTTATGACAGTCTGTACAGAATGAGTCCCGCCACCTCACTTTCAAAGCCTGTTATGGAGCTGCTTGAAATATCCGATAAATTTTATTATATACAGAGAATCAGTGAACTGACAACATCCGGTCAGCTTCCCGTCAAGGAACTGGTGCAAATGTTGTTCCGGCATGCCGACGCAGGTGATCCCGCAGCCGTTTCGATTGTAGACAACTCTGCCTTGCAGCTGGCGAAATCGGCCTCCGGCTGCATAAATAATCTTTCCTTTGGGGAAACGGTGGAGATCGTTCTGGCTGGATCAGTATGGGTAAAAGCCGAAACCCCCATGCTTTTTAATAAATTTATAAAGTATATATCTGAATTCACAGATAAGGACTGCAAGTATAATATTTTAACGGTGCCCCCGGCCACCGGTGCAGTCCTTTGGGCACTTGAGCTTGTAAACAGCTCATTTGCCGATATTGCTACAAAGGGTAGAGTTATTGCTTCTGTGGAAGATAGAATAAAAAATGAGACCGGAGTAGTAACCAAGAGTTAAGCAGGGTGTCTAAAAACGAGTGATATGCTGCTCCGTGAGCAAACAATGAAAAAATAAATTCATTGTTTGCTCAGGGGATGTTTTACAGCCTTTGATATAAGCTGTTTTTGCATGTTACATAGTATAAAGTACTACCACAAGGAAAGGTGGTCATTAGAAGATAACCGCCCAATAACCTACTCAAATGAACATAAACTTTTTTAGTCTTTTTTATCACTAATACATTTCAACCAGATTTCAATCTGTTGCACTGCCTCAGGATACTTATTACTATACATCATTTTCATTCTCTCCAAAATACCAATGGTCTTTTCTCCACCAATTTGACCAATTGCTCCTATTAATTCAAGAGTATCATCATTAGATAAATTATCTTTTTCCAATAGCGAAACTAAATAAGTCATTCCTTCTTGGTGACGAATTCCTCCTATAATATATATAATATCTGATTGCAAATGCTGTAATTCAAGTAGGGGTTCAATTTTCTTAAAGAAGAAGGATGTATACATCCTTCCAAAAGCAATTAATGCATGATTGAGTTCGACATCAAAATATTCAGGAATTTCATACCCAAGTTCTTTTTCTTTTGGAGGGTTTATTAAAAGGTCAATCAGTATATCTATAGATTCTTTATCAAAAGTATTATACCAATTCTCAGTTGCATTATCTCTATATTCGATAGTTCCAAGGGGTCCAATAGGACCTGCAAATTCTGATAAAGTTCTTAAGAATTCAATTCTTTTCATCTCCTTGCATCCTTTCAAAATAATCTTATTATAACAATCTCGATTAAACTCAGAAATCAATCTTCAACTACAAGTTCGTAGATTGTTCTTGTTATTCCAGAACCAACCCAGTACCCAACTCCACCAGCTATAAGTGTTCCTACGCCATGAGCAACCCAAGCCCATGGACCTGCAACATCTGCCGGAGTCCACCAAGCGGCAAAAGCTGCTGCTCCAGCTGTAGCACCTGCCCATCCTCCTGCTGATTCCACAACTGCCTTTACTTTATCTTCGGCAACATAGACTTTATAAACATCTGCTGCTACACCCACAACGATTAGAACTTTTCCACCGTAACGGAACACATTTCTTACATTACCAGCCCATTTTAGCCTTCTTGCCATGTCTTCAGCCGCTTCAACTAAAGCTGGTTCCGCCGCTACTCCACGTTCTTTTAAGAGTTCGGATAATCTTGTAATACCACCTTCAACTTGTATTTTAGATGCATCTGCTACAACAGCAAACTTTCCATCTCCTTGTTTTGAAAAGAAGCTGTCCTGTAAAATTACTTCACCAACTTTAACAGAAGATTTTCTAACCGTTGCACCCACTTCATTCCACATTAATCTTTCTGCAAATTTATGATGGTATTTATCAAAAGCCTTTAATTGTTTTGCAGTAAATGATGGATTTTCCGGTATGCTATTAAAGTTTCTAAATTTCTGTTCAGCTTCAATTCTACAAGCATTTTTATGCCTATAATATATTTCTAGTAAAGTAGATTCATTAAAAACAAGTGCATTTTTAGGAATTTCAATTTGAACATCAATGTTGAAATTTTTTGTTGGATTAATTCCCGTATATGGGTTACCCTCTGTAGTAAAAAACGCAGCGCCACCATTCTGTGAAAGTTCAGGTTTCCAAGGCAATTCTCCCTTGGAAAGGTTTTTCAAAACTTCAATAGCAACCTCCGGAGTCACTTTTGTATTTGCAGAAGTAGCCGGTGATGCCCCTCTGTTCTCCGTATAATAAAATCTAAATACCTGTTCAGCTAATGCCTCTGCTTCCACATCTTCTCTACCACTCCCCGTCCCCTTATTATCTTTTTCTGTTTTCTTTGCAGGACTTTCATTGGAACTGGTTGCTGCCTTTTTGCTTTTTTCTTTCTCCAGTGCTTCATATGTACACTTGTCCAACTTTCCTGTCGGTTCGATACCATGTAAGTGTCCTACCTGCTTTTTGCCTTCCGTTGATCCGTTTTTATCCACACCACTAAATGCATTTTTACAGTTTGTTTGATAACTCAGTATGGCTTCATAAGTTTCGCCATTGCTGCTCCACTTTCCATCCGCTCCGTATTTGAGTAACTTATATCCCAGGCTCATAAGGATTAATTGGGCTTCTTTGACATATCCGTTATACTGACCGGCTTTTATATCCCAATCATAAGCAGCATTTGTTTCCTTGTTTTTTCCAATTTCCATTATACTACTTTTTGCCTGCTCAGGTACATTAGAATTATTCAGTAATTTATACAGACTATCCAGACTTCTGGCTGTACTGGGTCCACACCCCACATAATTACCTTTTTTATCATACAGCTCCCCCTTGCCAAGCTTCATATAACCTGTTTGGAAATTTATCAAAGATTCTTTAGTAACCTCACCAAAGTATCCGGTAGCCTTATCACCGCTTTTTCCCGTCCAGTAATTCATCCTTATTAAGACCTGCTGTATTTTCTTTACATTTTCGCTGGTTTCACCGTATCCTGCCGTTTTGATTCCGCCAACTTCTTCCTTTACTGGATTTTTAGTATTATTTAGTTCCATTCCCTCCTGCAGCATAACCCGCTGAATAACTTTACCATTTATTTTTGAAGACTTCGGCTCACTTGTCAGTGGGCTCTGTATTGCATCGTTTTCGGAACCTTCCCTCTCAGCTCTGGCTCCCATGACATCAGCTTCTCTTTCCAGCTTTGAATCCTCATTTACAGCAGCATCGGTTTTCAGCTGTGTTTCAGCTTCTACTCTTCCCTGCTTTTGTTGAACTGCATGCCAGCCTTCGTGTGGAAGATATTTTTCCTGTCCCGGGGCGATATGTATGTCATCCCCCTGCGTATATGCCTGGGCTCCCACTTTTTGCGGTTCTTCGGAGTTTTTATGAACCTTTACTTCAGAGAGACTGACCCCGGAAAGGTTCTCAAGCCCTGTCTTCAGATTTTCAGGCAAGCCATCACTGGATGGTATATTTTCTCCTGCTTGTTTATTTGTCCGAATAGGTTGTCTGTTTGCTTCCGCTGTAGGTACTCCCAGTTTTTGAAGCTGTTTCCGGCGCCTTCCTTCTTCCATTACTCTTAATGCCTGCTGATAACCCACAGCACTTTGAAAGAACATGAATTCCTCCTGAGTTATGGAATCAGGGTTTGTAAGAATCCATTGCATCAGTATTCTGTAATCTGTCGTTCTCACGTTAGGTTTTTTTGCAGGACGCTGCCGGTTAAGCGGTTTCTTATTTGAATTTGCACTGCTTCCTCCAAAAGACGGATTGGGCTTTTTTTCTGCCGGTACTCTGGTGTACATTTATCTCACTCCAATATATTTATGTGTATTTTTCTTCACAATAATAAAGTAATTTTGGGAGTGGATTTAACACCCTGATATAAATAAAAAATTTAGCTGTTTCAAAATTGCATTGATAACGCAAACGAGATCAATGACTTACAGCCGGATTAATCCTGTCTACCTTAAAAATCTTCATTTCCCTGTTTAATTCCTCTGCCAATTCCGACAACTCCTTCGACGATTGCGCAATTATTTCGACAACTGCAAGCTGCTCCTGGCCGGCAGCCGATATTTCTTCCATACTGGCAGCTGTCTGCTGGGCTGTGGCTGCCATATCATGAGTTTGTTCGGATATTGTTTTTGACTTTTTATTTACATTCTCTATCTCATTTGCAGTATTTTGAAAACCGCTTACAATGTGACCAAATGAGCCTTTAATTTTTTCAAAAGCGGACTGGGTTATGGCCAGGGCCTCCTGCTGTTCATCCATAAGAGTGTTTGCAGTATTGATGTTTTCCACCACTTGACCGGTTTTTTCGCTGGTCTGGTTGGTCAGGTCAATAATTATTTTTGCGGCTTTTGAGGATTCTTCCGCCAATTTTCTAATCTCATCGGATACTACTGAAAACCCTTTGCCTGCTTCACCGGCCCTGGCTGCCTCAATTGCCGCATTAAGTGCCAGGAGGTTTGTCTGATCGGCTATAGAGGTTATGATCCTTATTGTACTGGATACCTGCGATATCATTGCACTTAATTCATTGACAGATCTGCTGGTTTCATATGTAACCTGAACATTTTTCTTCATTTTTTCAGCCTGTACATCCACTGCCTGCTGCCCATCCTTAATCGTCTCAAGTGCTTCAACCGCCTTGGCTGCCCCGTCTGCAGCCTCTATTGCTATATTTTCAATAACACCTGCCACCTCTGAAAGCGTAAAATTGATATTGTTTATGTTATGGGCCTGGCTGCTATTTCCTTCGGCAACTTCCGTTATGGTGGACACCACCTGTGTCAGACTGCTGACACTATCCCCTGTTGTCCTGCTGAGTTTATGAGAATGTGATGCCAGTTTTTTTGATATGTTTTGGACTTTAGCCGCCATTCCTTTTAATGCAGTCCTGACAGCCAGCAGGGCTTCAGCCATTTCCCGGCTCTCGTCCCCGGATTTAAACGTTCCTTCCACTGATATATCCTCAACCAGATCAAACTCCGCAGTCTTTTTAGTGATATCAGTAACAGTTATAATAGGTTTTGAAATTATTTTTCCGACTATGTATGCCATCATTATTCCTATTATCATTGATATGAGCAGACCTATCAAAACCTGAGTCGGTGGAAGAAATGAAAATCCCCCCTGATTGCGGGCAGAATCTGCTGCCGAAGCTGCCTGCGAAACTGAAAAATCATCTGCTGAAGCGTCAGGTGTCCCGTTTCCCATTCTTGATACCACAGATGCAGCCACATTCACTACTGCTACTATTAAAGAGTTGATTACTGATAGTGTTACGATTTTAGTTGCTATTCCCATTTTCTTCATATGCATCTCTCCCTTTAGAAACCATTAAATAATAACAGCCTATTTTCGATCTGTTATTTTTTCCAGCTCAAGAACCGGGTTTTATTATTTAATAATTCACTAGTTTATTTTATTGATATTATATAGGGAGTTTGTTAACAGCTATTGTTTATATTGTGGTGGAAATGTGAAGAAAAAGTGAATATTGGCAAAAAGAAAGATCTGCTCAAGTGAAATACACTTCAAAGTCAGATCTTTCTTTTTATGGAGAACTACTATTTAGTTAATACAATTTGTCATCACTCTGTTTTAAACTTGTCCAGCTCTTTGTTCAGGGCTGCGGCGACTTCATTCAACTCCTGGGCATTCCTGGCAAGTTCTTCTGCCGATGCCATCTGCTGTTCGGTACTTGCGGAAATCTCTTCGGTTGTAGCTGCCGATTCTTCAGCAACAGCAGATATGTTTTCCATGGATTCCAGAACCTTTTCCTTTGATTTCATTATGTTACCAACGGATTTTTCTGTTCTCTCAATATTGGTTATTACTTCCTGCATTGCAGAAAATACGGTTTTGAACATCTCTTCGGTACTATTCACTGCAAGGATCTGTTCAGTGACAACAGCATTCGAATTCATAACTTCCTGAACAGTATCATTGGTCTTTTTACCGATTTCAGCTACTATGCTATTGATATTGCTGGTAAATTCCTTTGATTGCTCGGCAAGCTTCTTAACTTCATTTGCAACTACTGCAAAACCTTTTCCGGCTTCACCGGCGCGGGCGGCTTCAATAGACGCATTCAGTGAAAGAAGATTTGTCTGCTCCGAGATACCGATCATAATCTTGAGTATCTTCTGTATTTCTTTCATGCTGTTGCTCAGGTCGGTTATATTATGTGAAACCTTGTCGGTAGTCTTACTGACCTGATTTGATTTAACATTTAAGTCTGTAATGGTCTTAGATGCATTTTCATTGAGATCGTTTATCTTATTGGCAATAGAGATTACCTGTGATACATCATCACCAACATACATAATACCTTCAGACAGTTTGTCCATATGGCTTACACTGTCATTTATCTCATTAGCCTGATCTGTCGCACCCTTTGCTATCTGCTCAACAGTCACAGAAACCTGTTCGGAAGAAGTATATGCAGCTTCGGAGGCAGCTGCGATCTTGGTTGCTGCACCCACAACATCCATAGACGTTCTTCTCACCTGTGATACAAGGTCGTTGATGTTTGAAAGCATGTCATTGTAGTTTCTGCAAACTTCACCTATTTCATCACTTTCTCCGTCGGCAATCTGACTTGTCAGATCTCCGTCCTTAGCCTTTTTCATGGTAAGAACAAGCTTGTTCAAAGGAGTTGAAACACTTCTTGCTATTACAGTACATAATATGAATGCAAATACAAGACACAGAATACCAATAATAATTATACTGTTTTTTAAACTATTTGCCTCGCTGTTCAAATAACTATAAGGAACTACAGATACCAGATACCAATCCTTTGCTTCTGTTATCTGTGAATATGAAACAAGGCTTGAGGCCTTATTAACATTCATTTCTATATTGCCGGATTTCTTTTCATCAAATTTTAATTTCAGATTGGCTTTCTTTTCCATGCTTTTGGTAACTTCCGCTGCTATAGCCTTTGTGGTTTCATTATCCTTGCTTAAAGGATAGGATTCCAAATCTCTTGAAGATATTACCTTACCTTTGGAGTCTATTATGAAGATAGGGAAAGCCTTACCCGTTTTTTCATCTTTTCCTATGTCCAGACTGGTAAATGGAGTTGACAGGAAATTGGCCTTTGGAATTACAATCATTTTAGCAGCAGTGCTTCCGCTGGTCAGAGAATTTATATCCTTCCTGACTCCAAGAAGAGGCTGTTCTTTTCCTCCGATTGTAACATTGAATTCCGCCCACTCAAGCTTCTTTATATTAGCCTTGGCTACTTCTTCGGTGTTCAATGTCAGAGAGGCTGCATTGTATACTTCGGCCTGGGAAAAATTGTCTCCATGAAGAAGAGCAGCATAGTGAATATCTTTTGTTGTTGCAAACTTGTTAGTAAGAAAATCTGATATTTTTCTTGACTGCATAAGCTTGTCATAGTCATCGGTGGCCTGTACCGAAGATATAGCTTCCTGTATGGTTGTTGACAACCCCACATCATATATGTAATTTTCTACCCTGGTTATTTCATTACTTAAAACCACGCTTGTCTGACCGGTAACCTGCAGCGAATAGGTTTTAACCTTCTTATCAATAGTTGTCGTTGAACTGCTGTAAGAAAATATTCCGGTAATCAGTAGCATAACTACCAATAATATTACAAATGATGCTATAAGTCTTGTTTGAATCCTAAATTTTCTTAAGAGAAAAGATTTACCTGAAGACCCTTGTAAATTTGATGTGTTTGTATTACTAAAATTAGTAATATTTCCAGTACTGCCGCTTCTGCCTTTAACTACCTTTTTTACCACAGATGAAGCAGATGTTGCAATTGTTTCTAAGAATGCCTTGATCTTTGATATGACCGGCTGAAGATTCATAAAAACTCTCCTCACAATACCTTTGAATTTAGTGATTCGACACTATTCTCTATATATCTCTATAATACTTCACCATGCTCAATTAGGCAAGCAGTTTTTAACTTGCAACTGACCAAAAATCGACTCCTTTTTTGTTTAAAATTACATCAAAAAATTCCATTTATACATAAATTCTGTTTCCACCAAATGACATAAAATCCACCTATGGAAATTATTAACGCCTGTTTAGGAATTTAACTTTTTCAGATACATTTGTAAATATTTATTAATATTACCTGGCAGGATTTGTGAGCAAAATTATTGTTGCCGCCGTTAAAAATATCACCGTTACGGCTAATGAAAATATTGATAATTTTTTGTAATTAAGGATATTAATGACTCTGTTTCTTATATTTGTTTCGCCAAAGGCAGCCGAAATAAGATAGTCCTGCCCCGTACCCACACCCAGCAAGGTTTTAGCATATGCTTTCCTTTCCGGATTTGTAAGATCCCTCACGGCCCTTATATCACAGGAAAGTTCCATGTCATCGACAAGGAGTCTGAGGAACACCCAGACCAGGGGATTGAACCAATGCAGACAGCACGTAATTACAGCAATTAACCTAACTAAATTATCGTGCCTCTTTATGTGTACGTTTTCATGCAGCAGGATAAACTTCAGGCCTGATTTCTCAAAATATTCGTCGGGAATGAGAATCCTCTGTCTGAAAAACCCATGCACCAGAGGCGAGTCCACCATCTTTCCTGTAAATATATTGTCCGTCACAGGAACTGCGGTTCTGAATCTTTTACTTGCCAGAACATATATTACTGCAGCAGCAGAGACTGAAATGACTGCTCCCGCTATCCATATGAACGCAGCTGTTTCAAATATGCTTTCCAACTGTTTTGTTTTGTGGGTAACGGGAAAATATGATCCGGCTGTCCCGATTGTGTTAGTCATGCTGAGGCTTATGCCTTGCTCCTCCGTTCCGGGGACAGTGACCACTCTTTTGACAAAGGAGCCAGCAAAGTTCAGGAGACTTAACCTGCTTGACACCGAAAAAGGAATGAGGAGTTTCAATAATACCAGAGACCAAAGATAATAAATCCCCATCCCCGGAATCAGTTTTAGCCTCCTTAGCATTATTATCAGCAATCCGGTTATTGATGCCGTTATGCTCATATTCAGCACCGAATAAAAAATAGTGTTCAGCATGGTACTATTCACCGCTTTTCTCTATTATACGCTTGAGTTCTTCCACCTCTTCCAGGCTTAACTCCTCTCCTCCTATAAAGGACGAAAAGAATAACCTTTTTGATCCCTTATACAATCTATTGATCAAATTTGAAGTTTCAGCCAGCTGAATCTGTTCCCTTGTTATCAGGGGTGTACATAAAAAATTAGGTTCATCACGTTGTACCGCTTTTTTCTCAACAAGTTTTTTTATTATTGTATAGGTGGTGTTCTTATTCCAGCCGATACTCTCCTGAGCCATCAGAGTGAGAGCTTTAGCCGTAGCGGGACCACTGTCCCATAATAGCTCCATTATCTTTATTTCACTGTCAAAAAGCTTAATTTGATCCATATGACAAACCTCCATAGAACAAAGTCGCTGCGCAACTTTTGTTCTTCGCTATGGGGGACTACTCCCCCCTTCGACGGAGCTAACGCTCCTGAGTACCCCCTCTAAACCGGCAAGGGGATGTCTCCCCTCTGCACACCCCTTATTAAGGAAAAAGGTATTAAGAGACTTCTCGTGAAAACAGGGTTAGTTCCCCATAAAAACTTATCAATTGATATTTGCGAAAGCTATTTCCTTAATAATAAAAAAGTGCAGACTACCGCTATAGTTTATATTATAAAACTACAGCTATAGTCTGCAAATGTCAATGTTTTTTAGGAGAAAAATTTATATTAAGGTACTATTCCAGATATCCGGCTCTCGGTGTTATACCAAAAGCCCTGGCCAGTACCTTTAAATTATCGTCTGTAATAGTTTGCTTTATAGGCATGTTCATTATTTTTATATATATCTCTGCTGCCTTCTCAACTGTTTCGATAAGGCCGAAGGTTTCATCCAGATCTCTGCCTGTACCGAATATTCCGTGCATACCCCATACAACCACTCTAAATTCTTTCATTCTTTGAGCGGTAACTCTGCCTATTTCCTCGTTTCCGCACAGCATCCAGGGCAGTACGCCTACCCCGTCGGGGAATACTACAAGACATTCTGTGCACATCTGCCACAGGGTTCTGGTAAACGCTCTTTCTTCAAGATCATGTACAAAGGTCATAGCGATAGTATTGGTGGGGTGGGTGTGAATAACAACCCTGTGGTTTGGCTCTGCCTTCAGACGTTCTATATGAGTCATCAAATGGGCAGGCAGCTCGCTTGTGGGTCTGCCCCCGTCCTCATAACCCCAAAGCAGGTCAAGACTTTTACCGTCCTCTTTGACTCTTACTATGCCCAGATTTATTCCAGGAGCATCCATTACATTTTTAAAGTACTTTCCTGTCCCGGTAACAACAAATATTCTGCCTGCCAGATAAGTTCCGTCAAATGTCATAGGAATATTCCCTACCGTTTTTTTTATATCCAGATATTCCGCCGCTTCCGCTTCTGGTACTATATAGCTTATATTGCCCCCATTTCTTTCATCCCAGCCCAACCTGTAAAGATTTGAGGTCAGTTTGCATATTTCTGTTATGAATGGTGCTGTCAATATATCTTTCATTTCAAATCTCTCTTTCCTATTATTTAAGGCTTTTTATTTAAATTCTGTTTTTAAGCACTTCGTTTTCATATTTCCTTACCTCTGACAGCCAGGCTTCCTTCACAGGAACACCCATGGTCTGACAGTAATGATCCCAAACAGCGCCGAAGGGATAGGTCTTAAGTTCTTCAAGCATAGCCAGCCTGCCTGTGTAATCACCGTCAAGCTCCAGCTTCCTGAGCTCTTCCGCAGGCTCCAGCAGTGCCTTCAGCAATGCCTTGATCATATTTCTGCTGCCTATTACCCATGCAGCAATTCTATTAATGCTGCCGTCAAAGAAATCGAGTCCTATGTGGGTACGTTCGTAAAGCTTGCTTCTGACAAGTGACTGGGCAATGGCATTCAGTTCATCGTCCATTATTACTACATGGTCACTGTCCCATCTGACCGGACGGCTCACATGCAAAAGCAGCTTATCCGTGAACATTAAAACTGTTGCTATCTTGTCCGATATGACTTCGGTAGGATGAAAATGCCCTGCATCCAGGCAGACAGCTTTGTTATTCTGAACGGCATATCCAAGGCAGAATTCGTTTGAGCCCACAACATAGCTCTCTGTACCTATGCCGAAAACCTTGCTTTCCACGGCATCAACATTGTATCCGGTATCTATCTCCTCTGTGAATACCTCGTCAAGGGCGCTTTTCATACGCTGCCTCGGTGCTTCACGGTCAACCGGTATATCCTTGTAGCCGTCAGGGAACCAGAAATTGGTTACGCAGGTTTGGCCCAGCTCTTTTCCAAAATATTCACCGATTTTGCGGCTTTTTTTGCAATGTCTGATCCAGAAATCCCTTGTCTCCTTATCTGCGCTGCTGATGGTAAAACCGCTGGCGGCCTTTGGATGGGAAAAACATGTGGGATTGAAATCGAGACCCAGCCCCTGCTGTTTTGCCCAATTGACCCAGCCTTCAAAATGTCTTGGTTCAAGCTGATCCAAATCAACTTTTTCATTTGTATCGGCGTAAATCGCATGAAGGTTAACCTTATGTTTTCCTGGAATAAATGTCAGTGCCTTTTCAATATCCTGTCTCAGCTCCTGAACATTGGTGGCTGCACCCGGATAATTCCCCGTAACCTGTATTCCTCCGCTGAGAGCCTGATCCTTGAACAAAAAGCCTCCAACATCATCCCCCTGCCAGCAGTGCAGTGATATTCTGATATTTTTCAAAGTTTCAATGGCCTTGTCGGTGTCTACATCCAGCCTTGCATAAGCCTTTTTTGCCAGTGCATATGCTTCATTGATTTCGTTCATGATTATGCCCCTGCCCAGCATTTCGCACAAAATAATGATAGAAATAACATGGGCACGGTACCTCCTTTACTAATTTTTTTAATTTCCTTCAACCTTTTCTCCTAAAATTCTTTTATAGTCCCCGTAAGCTCTTTGCCATTCATCCTGCTGAACAGGCCTGTATACTTTTATATCGGTTGAAGCGCGGATTATTTTTCTGACTTCGGAAAGGTCCTTTATCTCACCCAGCGCAATGAACTGAGCTGCAATATTTCCCATAACGGTCGCCTCCACAGGGCCGGCATGAACATCCCTGCCGCTTGCATTCGCAGTCATTCTGCACAAAAGTGTATCTTTTATTCCTCCGCCTATTATATTTATTGTCTTAAAACGTTTACCGGTAAGCTTTTCAAGATTTTCTACAGTATACCTGTATTTCATTGCAAGGCTCTGGTAAATGCACCTCATGATTTCTCCGCGGGTTTCGGGCACATACTGTCCGGTCCTGCGGCAATAGCTTTTAATTCTTTCAGGTAAATTGCCGGGGGTTTCGAAATCCGGAGCATCAGGGTCTATATAACAACGGAAGGGTTCCGCCTCAAGCGCCTCATTTTCCAGTGTGTTGAAATCCACTTCAAAGCCCTCTCTCTGCCATTGCCTTCTTGACTCCTGAATAAGCCATAAACCCATTATATTTTTAAGAAAACGAATTTTATTATTGAAACCTATTTCATTGGTAAAGTTGGCTTCCATCGATTCCTTGCAGATAATGGGTTTGTCGCTTTCTATTCCAAGCAGTGACCAGGTTCCGCAGCTGATATACACAAAATCCCTGTTAAGGGCAGGAGCACTTACGACCGCCGATGCTGTATCATGTGTGGGAACTGCAATTACCGGAACTTCACCGCAAGACAGTTCCTGACACAACTCCTTTGAAAGAGTTCCATAAATCTCACCGGGATATATGGTTTCGGAGAATAAACTCTTTTTTATACCCAGCATTTCACATATATCAAAACACCAATTTTTAGTCTCCGGGTTGAACAAGCTTGTAGTTGAAGCATTGGTTATTTCGCTCCGTTTTTTTCCGGTCAGAAAGTAAACCAGCAGATCAGGAATCTGAAGCAGGGTTTCCGCGTTTTCCATGATCTCGGGTTCGTGCTTTGCCAGGTAAGCTAGCTGAAATATGGTATTTATCCTCATATGCTGGATCCCTGTTGCCTTATATAAAGCTTCCTTCGGTATCAGCTTGAAGACTTCCCTGTCTATTCCCTCAGTCCTCAAATCCCTGTAATGGACAGGATTCCCCAACATTTTGCCTCTTTTATCCAAAAGTGCAAAATCAACACCCCACGTGTCAATACCTATGGCATCAAAGCCTCCTGCCATTACGGCTTTTGCAATACCCTGTCCGGTTTCATGGTAAAGTCTCAGAATGTCCCAATATATGGTATTCCCAACAATAACAGGCTCATTTACGAATCTGTGAATTTCCTGCATCCTTATGGTTTTTCCGTCGAATTCTCCCAGCATCGCTCTTCCGCCGGAAGCCCCAAAGTCGAATGCCAAAACTCTTTTATTGCTCATCCCGACCCTCCTTTATAATTATTTTATATAGAATAGTGTCAATCACATAACTATTTTTATTACCATTAAATTATAGTATACGTGTTTATTTGCGTCTATATTTGCGCATTACATTGATATTTGATCAGTATTCTGTTAATATCTAATCATATTTGATCAATAGTAATCATCCATAATAAAAATAATATGACCTGGATGGCCGAGTCGCTGCGACGGCAAGAAGTCAGTACGTAAGTACTTTTATAATCAAAACAATTTTTACTGCAGAATTAGTCAATCAACCAGCACTGCGAGTTAACTTATAGGAGATGAAAACAAGCCATGTTTGAAGAGGAGCGTCACAATAAAATACTGAATATTATTAATATAAAAAAAAGTGTCAAGGTTCACGAATTAAGTGAAGCACTGTATGTCAGCAATGCTACCGTCAGACGGGATCTTGCCAAAATGGAGAAAGCCGGTGTCATAAAGCGTTCCCACGGCGGTGCCGTACTCTTCGACAGTTCAAATGCCGAGTCTGCCATATCGGTGAGGGAGCTGGAAAACATAAAGGAGAAAAAGAAAATAGCAGAGCTCGCCATAAGCTTCATCAGTTCCAACTCGGTCATCTTCATGGATTCCAGCAGCACCGCCGGAATGGTCATTCCGTATCTTTCGCAGTTCAAATACCTTACGGTCATTACAAACGGACTTAAGAACGCCCTGCTTCTGTCAGAAAAAACAGAAGCCAAAATCTATATGCCTGGAGGAGTTGTCAGTACCCGTTCAAACTCGCTCCTTGGAAGCGATACACTTGACTATTTGTCAAACCTGAATGCCGGGCTTGCCATCTTCTCCTGCAGCGGACTGACTCCCGACAACGGAATAACCGATGCCTCCTTTGAACAGTCCAAACTCAAAAGGGCTCTCATAAGGAACTCCAAAGTCCGCGTACTCCTGTGTGACAGCAGCAAGTTCGGCGGCATCTATATGTGCCGGACCTGTGGCTTTGAGGCGCTGGATTATGTCCTCACAGACAAAAAGCCACAGGCCGAATTTACAGAAGCCGCGGCAAAACATGGCTGCGAAATACTCTGGCCGCAGTAGACTGCAGTCACTTTACCGGAAAATGGCCATAAAACTGCTGAAAAGTAACCTAACATGTTTTTTAAGGATAAAAAAGAACTGCTGCCCAATGAATGAAAAAATCCATCCGCCGGACAGCAGCCCTCGTATATCTATATCAAGCCTGCAGGTCATTCAGTTTAATCCTGTGATTCCTCGGCATTATAATTGAACTGCTCAATGGTTTTATAAATTCGCTGCATTCTGAGATCGGTATCTGCGATAGTATCCGCACACTCCTGCAATTCCCTTGCCACTGAAGGCGGAATGGTATCAATGGTCTTGTATCTCAGCTGATGTTCCAGACTTGCCCAGAAGTCCATTGCTATTGTTCTTATCTGAATTTCAACAGGCACCACTTCCTTACCGTTCGAGAAAAACACAGGTACTTTTACAACCAGATGGAGACTTCTGTAGCCGTTAGGCTTTGGATTCTTTATATAGTCGGTTTCCCGTATCAGTTCTATGTCATCCTGCTGCGTCAGCATCTTTGCTATCATATATATGTCTTCAATGTAATAGCAGACAACTCTTATACCTGCTATATCATGCAGATTGGCTTTTGCTGATTCCATACTTATTTCAAGCTCTTTCCTGTTCAGCTTTTCAAAAATACTTTTAATGGACTTGATTCTGCTTTGCATATGATGTATAGGATTTCTTCTATGAATAAACTGAAACTCATCATCGAGTATTTCAAGCTTGGTACTTATTTCCCGTGTTGCAGATTGATACAAGTGCTGCATTTCAAGGAAACTCGTCTTTAACACTTCTACATCATCACAAAACAGCATTTGCTCCAGACCGTTCAGAGAAGCTATAGCAGTAGTTCTTTTCATCATCATTATTTATAGGACTCCCTTTCGCGATATAGTATCACTATTCGCTATTTTTGTATCAAGTCAGTCAAGATCACTGCTTGCATTAATTTTATAAACAACTCTTACACTATATTATAACGATGCATTTTTAAATAAGTATGAAATATTTGTGAATTTTAATTAACTTAACGCGTTGTGTTTGTTAATTGTTTTCAACTTTGCAAATAAAAAATTTTTACTGTTTAGATTGGTACTTCCGTACTAACTTCATGAAATAAGGCTGCACCCAAAACAATTACGAAAATTGTATCGCCTCATTTAAAGCAGTTTTGCCGTCGCTCAAACTCGACATCCTGTCTCGATTTGAAGCTTAAAGCAGCGTCCTGCTGCTTTGCCGGCAAAACCACTTTATCTTCGCCGACTATTTATCGCAATTGTTTTTAACCGTGCATCTTATTCCATGAAGTTGTCCTCGCGTACCAATCTAATCAAAATACCTGTTATACTCCAAAATTGAAAGTCAGTTCAGCCTGTACAACGAATTAAATTATGTACAATTCACTGCAGGCTGCTGCGTGGTCCCCGATATATGTTATCCATCAATGGATTGCACACAAAGCGCTTGCTTGAAATAGTACGGTTCAAAACAAGTATTTCTCAGCCGTCGCAGCGACTCGACCATCCGGGTCTCGCGTACTGCTCAAATTGACCTCCTGTCAATTTGCCGGCTAAAATCTTGTTTTCACCTACAAATTTCAGCAACCGCTTTTACCGTACTATCCATGACTTGAAGTTGTCCTCGCGTACCAATCTAATCAAAATATCTGTTATACTCCAAAGTTCAAAGTCAGTTCAGCCTGTACAACGAGTTACCTTATTTACAATTCACTGCAATCTTACGACCAGGCAGGGAGCTTGGCCATCATTGCCTTTGCAGTATCCCTTGCCGCCTGCTTGTCCAGTCCCTGGGTTCTTACAATAAAATCAGTCATACCCTCAAGTTTTTCATCATAGGACTGCATTGATCCGTCAGGCCTTGCACAGAATTTGCAGTAATCCTTTCCGGTATCTCCCATGGCATAATCTGATGGGTCTTTCATTGGCATTCCGCATGCTATACATATTTTCATATTAACCTCCCAAGCCATATTATGGCTTTGAGCCGCATTGCGGCCACAAAACTGTAATGAAATCTTTTCACTCCCTCACCCGCTATAAGGCGAATAAAGGAGGTTAATTCATAAGCCGGTCTGCAAGAAAGCTCAGCAGTTGTCATAGGCACTCAAAGCTCCCGGCAGACAGGTCACGACTCCCTTTATACCTGAAACTGTCAGTGTCAGCAGAATGGTATTTTTTAATTCTTCCCTGGTGGCTCCTGCCTGCTTTGCCATAGGCGTATGGGCAATTACTGCCCCGGTGTCACCCTGGGAGGCTTTCATTCCTATATAGATCAGCTGCCGGATCTTGGCATCCAATCCCCCGGTCGATGACAAGGCTCCTATAAGGTTATTAAACGCGGCAGCCACCTCCGGTGCCTCATTTTGAAAAACTTCCATGGGATTCTTTAATTCCATGCTCTCTCCTTTCCGGCAGGGAACACAGTTTGTTCCAGCCTTAAATAATAGTTTGTCCGTTTGTTACCCTCTATTGACAATGTACAATACGTTTTTGAGTGGTAAATTTGCCCTGCGGCTGCGTTGAAGCCGCTTGCAAGGCACAAAGCCTTACTGCACGCCTTTGCCTTG
>JAEVZU010000216.1 GCA_023392075.1 Bacillota bacterium
CGGTGGAGGTAATAGCCGACGGCATACATATTCCGCCTGACCTGTTAAAGCTGGTATATAAAATAAAGGGACCTTCCCGGACAGTGCTGGTTACCGATTCCATGCGTGCGGCAGGTATGGGTGAAGGCCCAAGCATACTCGGAAGCTTAAAGTCTGGTATGGAGGTTATTGTTGAGGACGGAGTTGCCAAGCTGCCAGACCGGAAAGCTTTTGCCGGCAGTGTTGCCACGGCCGACAGGCTTGTCAGGACAATGGTCAAATCGGCAGGAGTACCGCTGGTTGATGCAATCAGGATGATTACCGCCACACCGGCCAAAGTAATGGGGATAGATGATAAAAAAGGCAGCCTGGCAGCGGGAAAAGCTGCGGATATTGTTATTTTCGACCCGGATATAAACATATTAACAACAATTGTAAAGGGTAAAACAGTTTATAGTGCATAGTGCTGATTTAAATCTATGTTGCTTTCCGGTAATAAACTACTGCCGCCGGACCTGAAGGCAGCTTCAAAGAAAATAAAGTATTGATATTTGGAAGCTGGAAAGCATATCAAATTCAACTTCCACAATACGTTAGCTTAATAATATAAGATATAAGGGGTGGATAAATGAATATAATACCCAGACCTAAAAAATTTAATGAAGGCAGATCTTTGCCCGAAGGTATTCATTCCGAAAAGAAAATATATACAAATGTAAGCGGCTTTATGCTGGAATATGTAAAAGCCCGGTTAAATCCAGAGGTTATGCCAAAGGATACAGCAGTATTCCCTTTTATACAGATTTCAGATGAATTTGGTATTGAAACCGGGCAGCTTCTGAAAATATTGCCGGAAAAAGAAGAGGGATATATTTTAAAGGTCGATGAACAGGGGGTTATTATTGCAGCCAAAAGCAGCAAAGGATTATTTTACGGAATACAGACCTATTTGCAGCTGGAGCAGCAGGACTGCAATAAGGAGCTGGAAATAGCAGACTGGCCCGACAATGATATCAGAGGCTTTCATATGGAAACAAGGTTTGGTATCCCTAATTTTGAAAGGCTGCTGGAAATAATAGATGAACTGTGCAGCTACAAATTCAACACAATATTGATGGAGCTGGAAGACAAGTTCCCCTATGAAGAGGTTGAGGGCATAACCTCGGCAAATGCACTGGACAAAGATCAATTAAAGGAAATAATAAGGTATGCAAACGACAGATTCATTGAAATAATACCGCTGCAGCAGACTCTGGGGCACGTCGAATACATACTTAAAAATAACGGCTATTATCATATGAGGGAAGTAAGAGACAACAAGGTTAATCCGGAGTCCCCCTTTTCACTCAATGTCATTGGCAGTCTTTCCTTCAATGATATTGACGAGTTTTGTCCCTCAAATGAAGAAGCATACCGGTTAATTGAAAAAATGTGCAGAGAGATGGCAGAGAAGTATCCCTCAAGCAAGTATATTCATATTGGTTGTGACGAGGCATGGAATTTGCTCTATTGTGAAACATGCAAGAGTCAGTACGGAAAAGAAGGCTGCAGCAAAGTTTTCCTGGAACATACAAACCGTATGGCCGGGTTTATAACTTCGTTAAACAGGATTCCTGTAATTTGGGATGATATGCTTCGAGGGTTTTCAAAGGAAGACTTTAAACTGCTGGATAAAAATATAGTAATAATGTGCTGGCTGTATTACGATGGAGATTATGAAAAAGGTGCGGCACTGCTTAAAAAATACCGGGAATCCGGCTTCAAGGTAATAGGAGCTTCAGCTGCAAAATGCTGTGAGGGTATGAGTTCTGATTACCTGGATATGCCCAATATGAAAGACCGCCTTATAAACATAAATGATTGGAGCAGATTGTCCTCAAAATTTGATTTGACGGGGCTAATAACCACTGTCTGGTCGAATTATACAGGTACAGTTGCGCCGCCCCATCCGTTCTTTGATACCATGTGGTATCCTCTTATTTATTCCGCAGACAGGTATTGGAATGTTGAACCGGATAGCTCTGATTTTGAGAAGAGGTTTCTGGATAATTATTTTGGGGTGGAGGGTATGGAAGATTGCTTCGGAAATGAAAACGAAGCAGTGTATGAAAAAGCCGCCGCTATTGCCGAGAACTGCAAAAGAAATAATTATGTTGCCCAGGTTTATAAATTCATGTCGCTGCTGTCGGTATACAGGCAAAAATCCATGGCTGTATACAGGGAGATGTATAAGTTATTCAACGGTTCATCAAAAAGAGAAAAAGATATTACAGTCAGGAAGGTCAAAGAGCTGGAAACCATGAGGGAGTATCTTAAGCCGGAAATTTCAAAACTGATTGGCAGATATTTTAATGAGGCTGATACAAAAGAATTTATTAATTCGAGGTTTTATATGGATGAGCTTATAACAAAGGTAATTAGGTAACAACAGCCTTTTTTCAATATTTAAAACATATGATTTGTTACACCAAGGGTGTTGGCCGGGATATTCCTTCTGTACTCTCCGGGCGTAATTCCCAGCCTTTTTTTAAATTGACGGATAAAGTGAACATCATTTTCATAACCACATAACAGTGCAATGGCCTTTACTGATAAATCAGTAGTCTTTAAGTGATGTCTGGCATATTCTATGCGTATACCAATAACATCGTTAAAGATGGATATGCCGAATAAGGTTTTGTATAAATGCTGGAAACGAGAGGGGCTCATATGAAGTTTCTCAGCCATCTGATTTACAGTCCACTTTAAATACGGTGAATTTTGAATCAAAACCCGCAAGTTATTGAGTGCCGCATAATGGGGATGTGATTGTGGAGAATCCGGATGTACACTTAGTTGCTCCGAAAATTTCTGAAGCAAAATACGGGCATAAAGGTCTACATTACTTAATTTGTATAAGCTGTTTGAATAGAACTCATTGACAAGAAATGTAATAAGTGAAGGGAAAATACTTGTGTCCGGCAGCAGAATAGGTATGTTTAATGGCAAATCTAATTGCTCAAACAAAGGAGCTTCATCTGCAAAATCGAAATGAATCCAGTCATCGCGGTAGTCTTCTCCTGTACTTCCGTAATTATAGGCAATGTTTTTATCAAAAATAATGAGGGTACCAGGTGTTGTAATATAGGTATGGTCATTAACCATGATAGAGGCTTTTGAATTAATCAAAAGTAAAAGATAGTCGGAATTCCCACTGACAGATATAATGCGTGTATCAGGTTGATGGTGGCTGCTGTATCCACAAATGTTTATCTTTATCATAATTTACTCCGTAAATTAGCAGAATTGATCAGTTAATTGCAGTATATATCATTGTAATTAAATAGTCAATTTGATTATAATGAAATGGTAATACAGCTTAACCGCGGACCATAGTATTTATCTGAATTAATTGTATAAGCAGATATTAAAAGGAGGTGTTGCTCTGTATAGCTATAAAGGCTTCTTTCAGAAATTATATAAAAGCCGTATACCTGAGTGCCGGTTTGCTGGAAAGACACCGGAAGAGTTCGACAGTTGGAGAATAAAATTTAAATGTGAACTAAATAAGACTTTGGGTATTGATGAACTCTTAAATATTTGTGAGTCTAACTCACTCAATGGGACAGAAAAAGCTAATCCGGCCGAATGGGTTGAGTCGGTTAAAGAAGAAGGCTACATACGGCATAAATATGTGATAGAAACTTTACCGGGTGTTAAAATGCCCTTTTATATGCTCATACCGGATAATATTAAAAATGGAGAAAAGTGCAGAACCATGATAACTCTGCCTGCCCATGGAGCAAGCAAGGAATCTGTTGCCGGGGTCACAGAACTTGCTGAAGTTATGGAAAAATTGAAAATTGCCCCAAAAGAAAATTATGGACAGGAGTTTGTGAGAAGAGGATATATTGTTTTTTGCCCGGATCCGCCTGGCTACGGTGAACGTTGTGAGACAATAACAAGTGAAGATCAATCCTTTATGCCCGGGATAAAACAGAATAAACTTGGAAGCAGCTGTAAAAACCTGGCCATTACTTCAGAAGCTTTTGGAATTTCTTTTGCGGGATTAGTGTTGTGGGATATGATTAAATTGGTGGATTTTATATACAATCAGCCTAATATTGACCGCGAAAAACTTGGATGTGCTGGTTTTTCGGGAGGCGGACTATATACATTATGGTTGTCAGCCATGGATGAGAGGATTAAACTTTGCATAATTAGCGGATATATACATGGGTACTATGACAGTATATTGGATACACATTTATGTCCCTGCAATTATGTGCCCAAATTATGGGGGCTGGCAGATATCAGTGATATTGCATCTCTAATAGCTCCCCGCTATTTGCTTATTGAATCAGGAGCTAAAGATGTTTTAAACGGACACAGAGGGTTAATTGATATTCAAGAACAATATGAAAAAATAAAAGATATTTATACTTTACTTGGTAAAGACGACCATGTACATTTACAAACATTCGAGGGTCCTCATATGTGGTGGGGAAATGGCTATGATTTTGCAGGAGATGTATGGGGGCTCTAAGTCAAAAAGTTTGGGATATAAAGTTAAGAAACAGGAGAGTGGTGAAAATTTGTTAAATGAAAATGGTAAAGCCTGGCTTAATTGTTTAGTGGAAAAAATTACGACCAAAATGGATTGGGTGAGCGAAAAATCAAAAAATAAGGTTCCTTCCAAGGCAGTTAACGGTATACATGATGACAAGCAAATAGACTTGAGCCGTTCTGTTGAGGACGGTCTGAATTGGTGGACAAATGGTTTTTGGGGAGGAATACTGTGGCAGATGTACAATGAAACGCGCAGCAACCGGTATGCTGAAATAGCAAGATATTCCGAAAAAGCTTTGGACAAATGTTTAATAGATTATTACGGACTTCATCATGATGTAGGCTTTATGTGGATGCCCACTGCTGTGGCTGACTACCGGCTGACCGGAGACCAGGATGCCAGAAGAAGAGGACTGATAGCTGCAAATTTTCTGGCGGGACGTTTCAATCCGGCCGGGAAATTCATACGGGCCTGGAACGACATGGAGGGTAACGATACAAAAGGCTGGGCAATAATAGACTGTATGTTTAATTTATCCTTGCTTTACTGGGCCACAGAGGAAACTAAGGATCCCAGGTTCAAACAGATTGCAATGATGCACGCTGATACCACAATGGAAAGCTTTATCAGACCGGATGGTTCTGCAAACCATATTGTTGAATTTGATCCGTATATTGGAGGTGTTGTCAGGACATATGGCGGTCAGGGCTATGAGAATGGTTCTTCCTGGGCAAGGGGACAGTCCTGGGCTTTATATGGTTTTACAATCAGCTACTTACATACCGGGAAAATAGAATATCTGAATACAGCCAAATCTGCAGCACATTATTTCATTGCAAATATTCCGGAAAGCGGAATAATCCCTGTGGATTTCAGGCAGCCAAAAGAACCGGCATGGGAGGATTCCATCGCTGCAGCAATTGCAGCAGGAGGGCTGATTGAAATAGCAAAACAGGTTGGGCAATACGAAAAGGGTTTATATTTAAATGCAGCAGTAAAACTGCTTAAAACTCTTGATGAAAAAAGAGCGGATTGGACAGATGGCTGCGATTGTATAATCAGGAATGGTTCAGGTAGTTATCACTCTTCGTTACATCACGAAGCATTTATCTATGCTGACTATTTTTTTATTGAAGCAATATTTAAGCTTAAAGAAAATAGTTATTTCCTGTGGTAAGAAACATGGGGTGAAACGATTTTAGGATTAATACAGGTTGAGATGGACCTTTGCTTATAGCCACAGTCTGAGTATAATAAAGTTTGAGGTATATAATATGTTGACTTGAAATATGGCTTAGCATAATATAAACAGTATAGATAACCCGGATAAAAGTATACATAGCCAAGTTGTTTGGTACACGGAAATTACTTGGAGGAAATATGAGGCTTGAAAAATGGTTTAGGAATCAATATTATTTAAAACTTTTGGTTTCAATTGTAACTTTTTCAATGGCAATAGTTATCGGATTGTCAATCATTTTCTCTGATATTTATTCAAAGAGCCTGTCTGAACAAATGGGAGATGAATATAAGACAAATATTTCTAAAATGAATGTAGGTTTTGAAAATTTATGTAAGGAAATAGATCAATTATATTTGTTATTGCAAATGAATATTGATATATATACTTTTCTTAATCAGAATACAAACGACGATATGGCTAAGATGAAGGCGAGTTTCAAAGTGAACCAGCTGTATCAGATCAATCCGTATATTGATTCTATCGTACTCTATAATACCCGTACCCGAGATTACTCGCTGGCAGGCAGTCAAAATTTTGACCCCATGGCAACTATAAAAAAGGTACTGGATACAACTTATAAACATCCGGGCATAAAAACGTTTTATTTCAACAGTATAAAATTAGTGGATGACCCTTCAGGCGCTCAGGAAAGAGACCTTATATCATTAGTTTACACCGAGTTGTCTTCAAATAAGAAAAATATTGAAAGTATAGTAATAATAAACCTGAATAAATATCTGGTTCAAAATGGTATTCTGGAAAAATCAAATGGAACCACGCTGGTATTCAGCGACAACGGAACGGAAATCACCAATTCCGGTTCTAAAAGTACTTTGGCAGATATAAATATTTCTAATGAAAAGGTGTACAACTTTGTAAAAGAGCAGAAAAATGAACTAGATAGCGTACATGCTAAAATTGACAATGAGGAACTTGTAATTACTTATTACAATAATAGCGTGCTCGGTCTATGCCTAATAAATGTTTGTTCATACCAGGGGCTTGTGCAAAATTTACAGAGGAAGAGAGATGCGGTTATTTTTATCGGACTCATAGTTCTGCTTGCATGTCTGTTGACAGGTTATCTGATATCAAAAATGTTATATTCCCCCATAAAGACTATTATAAACAAACTTAAACACACAAAATATGCTGATAAGCTGCAAAAAAAAGGAGACATAACACTTATCTCAGAGGTATATGAGGAGGTACTCAAGGATGTAATGAACCTTGAAAAGAAGAATGAAGCATATCTCCCAAAAATAAAAGAGGATTTCTTGAGAAACATCCTTCAGAATGGAAAAAATGAAGCCGATGTCAGTAAAAGGATTGCAGATTTCCTTGTAAGAATCCAGTTTACAAATTTATTTATCATAGTAATTAAAATTAATAACGATAAAAATAGTGACGAGAGAAAACTGCTGTATGAGAGTACTACAACAATCAGTTCATTAATGCTTTTAAAAGACTGCTTTTATTGTGAGGCAGTAAATATGTTTGGCGGAGAAATTTGTCTTATGCTCAATTTCATTGATAAAAAAAACAATGATTTTGAAACCCTTCTCTCAAGACTTGAAAAAGTTAGGATTGTTTTGGCAAAGATGCTTGGAGAAAATATTACTATTGGCATAGGTGGAGTGGCAAACAGTCCTGAAGAATGTCCGGAGGCATTTTATAAAGCAATTGACATGGTAAAACACAGATTTGTTTTAGGACACAATCAAGTTATATATCAGAGATTAATCGATGAAAATTTGACTACTAGTCAAAATTATCCTGAAGAAATAGAGAAAAAGTTAATAGTTGCAATAAACAAAAATAATAGAGAAGAATTTATACGGAATATTCAAAACTTTATTAATGTTTTAAAGAATTATATATATCAGGATTCTGTAGTTATATTCCTGCAAGTTGCACTTGAGTGTATAAGAGCTATGAATCAGGTGGTTTCCGGATTCAGGTCTCTTAAGGTTGATTTCGATGATTTTAGTCTGATGTTCGGCAGGCTTCAAACACTGGATCAGGTGAAAAGCTGGATGATTGGAATATTTGATGAATACCAGGCACTTCAGAGAGAAATTGATTCTGTAAAAGACAATAAATACTATGAAATGGTTGAAGAGACAAAAAGATTTATTGACAGAAATTATACTGACATTAATCTTGGGGTTGAAATGCTGGCTATTAAGACAGGTTATACACCAAACTATTTTGCAAAAATATTTAAGAGCATTACCAAGCAGTATGTTAACGATTATATAAAACAGGTAAGAATAACAAAGGCAAAGGAGTTGCTAAAAGATACCGATTTTAGCATCAATGAAATATCAAATATGATAGGATTTATAAATACTACGTATTTTTACTCGGCTTTTAAAAAAGAAGTTGGTCTTACGCCGGCTACTTATAGGAGTTTCAAGAACTCTGAAGGGGAAGTTTTTGATTAACGGAGGTAGTAGATGGAAAAGGCACCTGGAAAGAAATTTTGTATGGTAATAATCATTTACTGTTTGGTTTCAGGAATAATGCTTGAGGGTTGTTCAGTTAATTCTAAAGATTCAGAATTTTTATCACCTCAGAATGGGCAGACCCCAATAAAGGAAGTAACTTTAAAATTTTTCTTTCCCGGCGAAGAAAAATCCGCTAAGGATGAAGTTCTCAATGCTTTGTACAACCAAACCAGAGAAAGGCTCCATGCGAGATTTGAATTTACATTTATCCCTTATGGTGATTATATTAACAGGCTTACAATGATGACCGCATCGGGGAATAATTATGATGCGGTTTTTACTGCAGACTGGCTTAATTATTCGGCAATGGCCACTAAAAAGGCTTTTTTAAATCTTAACGAGATTTTACCTGAATATGCCCCCAATTTGTACAAATATTATAAAGACCATAAAATGCTTGCAGATTGCAGTATTGACGGCCAAATTATGGCTTTACCCTGGACACAGATAAAAACTTCAAAACCGGTGTTTGTTTGGAGAAAAGATATAGCAGATAAGTTTGGAATAATACCTGGAGAACTAACTACGATTGAGGGTATTGATAGGTTTCTAACCAAAATTGAAGAGGCGAACCCCGGAATTACGGTTTTCGATATGCACATGAGTGGAACCGGCACAAGTGGTGACATACTTCCTTTACTCCACCCCAAATATGAGTATGCAGATATAGGCTTTCATAGCTTTTTTGTGGATTTAAGAGATCAAACGCCAAGGCTTATTCCTCTGGAACAGACGGAAATGTTCAGGGAAGCAGTATATTTAGCAAGAAGATGGTATAAAAAAGGTATAATATCTAAAAATGCTCTTGTAGAGAAGCAAATATACTTATATGAAAATGGCAGGGTATTTTCTAAGAAGGATACTAATCAGGCATTATATGAAACCATTAATTTTACAGATAAATCAGCAGTAAGCAGTGCTGTTGAGATATATCCAGGCAAGAAATTTATCAGAGATTCACAAATGAATAATGCTATGGCATTAAATAAATATTCAGCAAATCCGGAAAGAACTCTAATATTTTTTGAACTTCTAACCACGGACCAAAGCGTGTATGATACATTGATATATGGAATCAAAGGGAAAACATATACTATAAATAAAAAAGACGAAATAGAGTTTGTGAAAGGTGAAAGCTCATCCAGATCATACTGGCTGAATTGGTTTAATCATGGTTTTAAAAGAATTGACATGGAAAGACCTACTGTTGGCAGAAGCATGGCTGCAATAAAGAAAGAGCGTGAGTATGCTATGCGGCCCAATATTGTAATTTCTCCACTTTCAGGGTTTAGTTTAAATACTGACTTGATAAGAACGCAACTTGCAAGAAGAGATCAATTATGTGAGGAGCAGGGGAAACTATTATTAGCTGGAATTGGAACAGGTGATGTTGATAAAGCGATAGATGAATATATCCAAAATCAAAAGTCCTCCGGCCTGGATAAGATTCTTGTCGAGCTACAGAAGCAAATTGACACTTTTACAAAAGGGAAATAGATTAACATAATGGATTGATGTTGATAAATTCAACCACGACTAAACTTAATTGTTTAACCGTGGTTTTATTTTTTTAGATAAACAGAATAAAATTACTCATTTTTTAATTGTTTTGTTGAAAAACATAGTGCTGTTTTGCTTAAAAGTTAATTGATTTAGTGATTTCTTGAGTATAAATATTTAAGCTCTGACATTACAATGATCTTGTCTGAAACAACATTTAAGCCTTAAGGAGTGAACAAAATATGAATGCAACAGCTCAAACAGACAAGGCAGTAATCAAAGGCAGCTCAAATAGGAAAAATAATGGCATCATTAATATTTTTCAGGAGCTGGGTAGAAACAGAATGCTATACCTGATGACAGTCCCTGGAATAATTATCTTATTACTATTTAATTATTTTCCATTATTCGGTCTTATGGTAGCCTTTAAAAATTTTAATTTTGGTGACGGGATATTGGGAAGTCCATGGTCAGAACCTATTTTAAAGAATTTTGAGTACTTGTTATCTTCGAATTCGTCTGCTATGAGGGTTACTTTTAATACCCTGTTTTTAAATGCTCTTTTTATTCTGTTCGGAATGGTATTTCAAGTGGGCCTGGCTCTCATATTCAATGAACTCTCGGTTAAAAATTTCAAAAAAGTAACCCAGTCATTGATGTTTTTACCTCACTTTATTTCATGGATAGTGGTTGGTGTCATCGCTTACAATATTTTTACAGTTGATAACGGTGTAATTAATTCCATGCTTCTAAGCATGGGGGCGGAGAAAGTGGACTGGTATTCGATGCCATGGGTTTGGCCCATAATAATGGTTTTGTTCCACATCTGGAAGGCATCTGGCTATGGAATGGTTATATATCTGGCAGCACTTTCGGGCATTGATATTACCTATTATGAAGCTGCGCAAATTGATGGCGCTACAAGATGGCAGCAAATAAGGAAGGTTACAATTCCTTTACTTATGCCTACTATAATAACCCTGGCATTGCTTCAGGTGGGCAGAATTATGAATGCCGATTTCGGAATGTTTTATGCGATAGTGGGAGACAATGCAGCTATTTATTCTAGCGTTGATGTCATAGACACATTTGTATTCAGAAGTCTTAGGCTGAACGGTGATGTTGGAATGGCCTCGGCTGCAGGCTTTTATCAGTCTGTTATAGCATCTGTAATTATAATCCTGAGTAACCAGCTCTCCCGTAAATACAATCCCGAGGGAGCCTTATTCTGAGTAATACCGGAAATAAAGAGGAGGATCCATAATGACTAAACAAATATCCAAAGGTGTTTTAGCATTAATTATATTGCTTTTTGCAGCATTTTGTACCTTGCCATTTCTGCTGATTTTAAGCAGCTCATTAACAAGTGAGGAGTCTGTTATGCGGTATGGTTACAATTTATTCCCCCGTGTTTTTGATACTTCGGCATACAAAGTACTGTTCACAGACTTATCAAGTATATTGAGAGGATACAGGATTTCGACAACCGTGCTTATTATAGGGACAACTTTGAGCCTGGTTATAAGTTCAATGCTTGCGTATCCTATTTCATTAAACAGGCTTAGATTCAGAAAGGTTTTAAATGTATATACCCTTTTAACCATACTTATAAGCGGAGGAGCAGTGCCTTGGTATATTGTCTGCGTGAGGTATCTGCATTTGCAGGATAACATATGGGCGCTTATTGTACCGTATTTATGCCAGGGATGGAATGTATTCCTGCTCAGGAATTTTTTCCAGAGCCTGCCTGAAGAAATAACAGAATCTGCAAAAATTGACGGTGCAGGCGAACTAAGAATATTTTTCAAAATAGTTATACCGCTATCAAAGCCTGTTCTGGCGACAGTGGGATTATTTATTGCCCTAATGTACTGGAATGATTGGTGGCTGGGGATCATGCTGTTAAACAAAACTGAACTTCAGCCGCTGCAATTGCTCCTGAGGACTATTCAATCTAATGTCCAATACCTGGCATCATCAGAGCAGGCATCCAGGATGATCGAAATTTCAGGAGGAAGGCTTCCTGCCGAAGGCATAAAAATGGCAGTTTGTGTTTTAACCATAGGGCCGATTGTTTTTGTTTACCCCTTTGTGCAGAGATTTTTCATTAAGGGAATAATGATCGGTGCGGTTAAGGGATGACTACTCACGGTAAAACCGTATGTAGAATATTAATTTTCAGGAGGATTTACAATGAAAAAATCAGGCAAGTTCGCTGGTAAAATTTTAGCTGCAGTTGTATCAATGGCTATTATTTTGACCATTTTTTCCGCATGCGGCAGCGTCTCGGAATCAGGCATCTCATCTGCCTCAGTCGTTGCGGCAAGCGACAGTGCAGCTTCGGCGGGAAATCTAAATGCAATAACCTTAAAATTCTTTATTCCGGGTGATGACAGACCTGCAAAAGCCGAGGTACTCAATGCATTATACCAACAAACCAAAGAAAGGCTCAATGCAAAATTTGAAATAAATTTTATACCATTTGGGGATTATCAGAACAAGCTTACTATGATGGCTGCATCGGGTGATGATTATGATGTTGCGTTTACAGCCGATTGGTTCGGTTTCTCAAATATGGTCAACAAAGGAGCCTTTCTTGGAATTACTGATCTTGCAAAGCAATATGCTCCCACCCTGTATAAGTTCTACGAGGATAATGGCATTCTTGGTCCGTGCAGCATTGATGGACAGCTGATGGCATTACCGTGGACAGAAGTCAAGACGTCAAAGCCGGTATTTATGTGGAGAAAAGATATTGCCGACAAGTTAGGCGTTCAGCCCTCTGATTTAACCACAATAGAGGGGATAGATCAATTTGTTACAGCAATAGCCAGCGCCAAACCGGGGATGACTGTCTTTGATATGAATGTAGCCAGCGGAAGACAGTACGGTGATATTATCGCTCTGCTGCAGCCTAAGTACGAATTTATGGATATGGGCTTCCATTCATTTGTTGTTGATTTAAATGATACTTCAAACAGGGTTGTTCCTGTTGAACAGACCGACATGTTTAGGGAAGCTGTTAAGTTAGCTAAAAAGTGGTATGACAGCGGAGTTATTTCCAAGAACTCCCTTGCAGAAAAAGAAGTAAAACTTTTTGAAAGTGGAAAAATATTTTCAGGAAAAAATATATCTGAAAAACTGTATGAAAAAACAAACTTTACAGATAAAACCGCAGTATGCGGCGCGGTTGAAGTATATCCAGACAATAAATTCAACAGGGATACACCTTTAAATAATGCAATGGCTGTCAATAAGAATGCGGCAAACCCGGAAAGAGCACTTATGTTTTTTGAATTGATATCTACCGACTCAAGTGTATATGACACTCTTATATATGGAATAAAAGATAAAACATATACAATAGATGACAAGGGAATAGTGGGGTTTACCAAGGAGGAGGATCCGGCAAAACCTTTATGGCAGAATTGGAATTTCTGGGGTTTCCTCAGACATGATTTTGTGAAGCCCACAGTCACAAGAGATGCTGAGGCCATACAAAAAGAATATGAATATTCAACGCGTCCAAATATATTAGTATCTCCAATAAGCGGTTTTGTGGCAAATCCCGATCCCATTAAAACCGAGCTTGCCAGAAGAGACCAAATATTGGAGGAGCAGGGTAAACTGCTTTTAGCCGGTATTGTGAAAGGGGATATAGATAAGTCCATAAATGACTACATAGCAAAGCAAAAAGCGGCAGGTCTTGATAAGATAATAGCGGAATTGCAGAAACAGGTGGATTCCAAAATTAACAGATAATATTTGAGTTATATTTTTAAAAAGAAGGATGAGGAAAGCATATGGAGATATCCATAAGTTTTCCCATTCTTCTTTTTAGTGTAAAATAGTATACAGGTCTCACTGCCCAATAATTGCACATAAATAAAATATCACCCGATAATATCGGGGGGAAAGGAATTTATCCAAGCTTCATTTCAGCAAAGGTTAATTGGGTTATTAGCATGATGAATTATCTAAAGAAACTGCCAATCAGGGTTCAGCTGTCTTTTATTTCATTAATTATTGTCATAATTATGTTGTTTATTATTTTATCCAGCTATTTCAAAATTGCAAATGTTGTAGAGCAAAAGAATAATGAATATTTCAGTGAGATGATTTCGCAGATAAACCGTACTATTGCCTCAAACTGTGATGTATTAAACAGATTGGTGCAAAATCTAAGCTACAGCAAAATGGTTCAGGATTATTTGAACGAAACGGATGCAACCAAATTATATACCAAGTATGCTCAGGTACAGGATTATTTATCAAATTTAGCAGGTATGAAAGACGGTATCATTGATATTGCACTTTTTGGAAATAACGGCACAACCTTTAACTTAAACGGAGATATTGGAAACCTTGAAGCTTTCAGAGGTGAAATACCTAAAAAACAACTTTTTTATTATACCGGAAGAAAAAACATAGATATCAATAACCATGTCAGAAATTGTTTTATTGTTGGCGCCAGGATTTACTCAACGGTGGATTACAATAATTATGCCAGAGAAGTTGGGACAATAATGGTTGTTTTTGATGTAAATACTTTAGCCGGGTATAGGCAAGAAGCCTCCAGCCGGGGTAATCCGGAGTTATATATGGTTGACAGGCAAGGGGAGGTTTTTTACTCAAATAATAACGGTATTAAGGTTGGAAGTGTTTATAGTGAAATAATCCGGAATGCGGAGGATAACCATGAAAATATGACAGCAAACGGAATAAAATATAATGTACAAGTTGGGGATATACCTGATTTGGGTGGTAAAATTATATTTAAAATTCCTCAAAATGAATTGCTGAGCGGACTTGATGATGTTCGCAAACAGCAATTGGGTATTTTTTTTATAGCGTTAAGTCTTTTGGCAATCCCTTTTTTCTTTGTAATAAATAATATAATTCAGCCGTTAAAAAAACTAATGCTCTTTATGAACGGTATTAAGTCAGGCAAGATAAAAAATCTTAAAGAAAGGATCAGTGTTCAGGGTTATGCTGAAATCATTATTATGTCTGGAGAATTTAATAATATGATGGACGAAATTAATGATTTGGCACATCGCTTGCTTGAAACAAATACAAGGCTTTATGAAGCAGAACTTACAAAAAGGCAATCTGAAATTGATTACCTGCGAAGTCAAATAAATCCTCATTTTTTATACAATACTCTCGAATCTATTATGGGAATAGCCCTTGAGGATGGAAGCGAACGGTCTTTTAATACTGCAAAGGCATTGGGACAAATATTTAAATACAGTATAAAGGGTCAGGACCTGGTGCCTCTGGAGAATGAGTATAATATGATTAAAAATTATCTATATATACAGAAAATCAGATTTGAAGACAGGATAAATGTTGAATATAATTTTTCTGAAGAAGTACTTGGGATTAAGGTTCCCAAAATGATTTTGCAGCCTATAGTGGAAAATGCCATTTATCATGGATTGGAAACCAAGGTGGGAGGGGGGCATCTCAAACTTGGAGCGGATGTGTCAAAACAAATACTGGCGATACATGTTGAAGACGATGGTGTGGGAATAGATCAGGAAAGCTTGAAGGTTATTTGTGACAATTTAAAGGGGGTATTAAATAAAGATGAAATAATGCAGAAGGCTAAAGGCAGCATAGGGTTTACAAATGTAAACAATCGTATTAAGCTGCTATATGGTAATGAATTTGGCATTGATATATCCAGCGTAATTAATTCGGGAACCAAAGTAGTTATTCGATTACCTTTTCAGGAGTGATAATTATGTACAAGGTATTTATTGTTGATGATGAGAAATATGTTGTTAAAAGCTTAAAGGCGAGAATAAACTGGGAAGAATACGGATTCGAGGTTATCGGGTATTCCTTCAACAGTACTGAGGCATATGAGATGATTTTAAAAATGAAGCCCGATCTGGTGTTTACTGATATCAGAATGCCTGGCAGGAGCGGGCTGGAATTGATTAAAGATATAAAAGAATCAGGATTGAGTACCTTGACCATTGTAATAAGTGGGTATGCTGAATTTGCGTACGCGCAAAAGGCATTAAATTATGGATCATTCGGGTATTGTCTTAAACCGTTTGATGATGCCGAAATTATTGATTTCTTAAAAAAAGCAAAAAATCTTCTTGAAAATTCCCAAATGTCTGTTGAGACAAAAATAATGGATTTAATTGATGAAAACAGCCTGGAGGCAAATGAGAGTTTAATCAGGTTGTTTACTAATTATGGAATAAATCTGGACGAAAAAAATAAACTGTCGGTATGTGTTTCAAAAGGCAAGGATAAGCTGGAATTGGGTAATGTTAAGCTGATCCTGAAAATAGGATATGAGAAATATGCCTATTTTATAACAGTTTCTGATAGTATGAGCACTCAAAATATATTGGATAAAATCAGCAAATATGATCTCAAACATGTTGGAATAAGCAGTCCGGTTTCAAATGTGAGTGAAATCAAAGAGGCCATCCGGCAGGCTGAGGTATTTGCATACAATAAATTTACCGCTTGTAATAAAATTTTTGCTTCTCCTGATGTACTGCAATTTAAAAATAAAGAGGATACAATAAGACAATTGGAGAAGGCTATAAGCAAGAATGACATACAAGCAGTAATTGAAATATTGGACGGTATGGCTGAAATATTTGCTGACGGAGACTTAGATATAAGGCATGCAATTATTATTTATAATAATGTTATGGCATTTTCATTCAGATTGAAAGATCAGCATTTTGAAGATTACATATACGATTTTCACAGGCTTTCGGAATTGTTCGGCAGTATTCGGACGATGATAAATTATTTGAAAGATGTGCTGTCCAGAAAACCAGATATGAATTTTCAGACTACAATTGTAAATAATCAATCTGTTCGAATGATTTTAAAATATGTAAATGATAATTTTACTGAGGATATTTCTGTACATAATATTTCAAAGTATTTTAAAATAAATGCCAACTATGTAAGTCAATTATTTAAAAAAGAGGTAGGAATAGTATTCACAGAATACCTGGCCAGGCTCAGGATTGATTTTGCCTGTAACCTTTTAAAAACTACCTGTATGTCAATAGGTGAAATAGCTGAAAAAGTAGGATATAACGACTATTTCTATTTCAGCCGGGTATTTAAAAAAATAAAAGGAATATCGCCCAGTACATTCAGGATGAAATAAAATACTATTTGGATTAATTGTAAAGATCTTCTAAGAATCAATTCTGTATAAACATTTTAACAGGATTTGTTTTTAGAAGATTTTTTATTAAAATAATCCATATCCTCATGGACAATTCTTATAAAAGTAAAATTAAAATATATTCAAATCGTACAAAAATATATAATAATTGTGCTTTTTTAAAGCAGCTTCAAAAATCTATAATCTAAATATAGCAATTATCCAATAAAAGCTTAAAAAATTTACAACTCTAGGGGGATAAAAAATGAAAAATGATGCAGTTGAACTTAAAAACGGACAATTGCAAAAATTCAACAGAGGATTATGGAAACAAATAATAGAACATAGATATTTATATCTCCTTCTTTTGCCATTAATCGTATTCTACATTGTTTTTGCATATGTTCCGATGTACGGAGTTACTCTTGCTTTCAAAACCTTTGATTTTTCCAGGGGAATAATGGGAAGCCCGTGGAATAACTTTCAGAATTTCAAGGATGTCCTGGGTAACGTTGGATTTTTATACGCATTTAGAAACACTCTATTAATCAGCTTTGGCAGACTTATTATTGAATTTCCCATACCTATCTTAATGGCTTTGATGTTAAATGAAATAACAAAAAGTAAAATAAAAAGGGTTTATCAAACCATATTTACGTTTCCCCACTTTTTAAGCTGGGTTATCTTAAGCGGAATTATTGTAAACGTATTAAGTGATCAGGGAATTCTAAATCAAATACTAATGCTGATGGGGTTTGAAAAAAATACCGTAATGTTTAATAATTCCTCGTTCATAGCAATGTTATTTACCACAAGCATATGGAAAGAGGCCGGCTGGTCGACAATCCTGTATCTTGCATCGATAGCAGGTATAAATCCTGAATTGTATGAAGCCGCAACCGTAGATGGTGCAAACCGGTTCCAGCAAATGAGGGCAATAACATGGCCTACTGTAAAAACAACTGCGACAATCCTTTTGGTACTGGCTGTGGGAGGAGTAATGAACGGAGGTTTTGACCAAATTTTTAACCTGTATAACCCGACCGTGTATAAATATGCCGATATCATTGACACATATGTTTACAGAAGTGCATTTGTAGATGCAACAGGCTTTGGCTATACCACAACAGTCGGTTTTATGAAATCAATTTTAAATTTCATTTTCCTGTTTGGAGCCGATAGAGTTGTTAAAGCCATGGGACAGGAGGGAGGTTTGTAATGAGAAAAAAGTTTAGTGCGGTTGATTTTATAATAATTGTATTTCTTGGGATAGCAGCTATAATAAGTATACTTCCCTTCTATTCCACTATATTGCTGTCGTTTTCCAAATTAGGAGATATCAGTTCTCAGAAGGTATTCCTATTACCTTCGAACATAGATCTTTCTTCTTACAAATTCCTGTTTGCCGAAGGAAAGGCAACTCGCGGATTGATGATAACATTGATTGTAACAGTTTTTGGTACAGCCTTGAATATGATTGTTACAACAGCAGGTGCTTACGCTTTATCAAAAAAAAGCCTGCCGGGCAGAAATATTATTTTCAACCTTATAATATTTACAATGTTTTTTTCAGGCGGCCTTGTTCCATATTTTATCACCTTGCAAAAGCTTCACCTGCAAAACAATATACTTGTTATGATTATACCGGTGGCGGTTAATACGTTCTATCTTATACTGATGAAAAATTTCTTCAATACGATACCGGCTGGTCTTGAGGAATCGGCGAAAATAGATGGTGCCAATGATATTGTCATATTGATACACATAGTTTTGCCTGTTTCCCTTCCGATAATTGCGGCAATATCTCTGTTCTATTCTGTTGACCGCTGGAATGAGTGGTGGAACGCAATGATTTTTATCAATGACACAAAATTATATCCTCTTCAGTTGGTATTAAGGGAGACCTTGACCAATGTAAATTCCATCATTAACGGAAGCAATGCCGCTGGTTCTCAAATGGCTCAATTGACACGGAATGTATATGCGGACTCCATAAAGGCGGCGATAATTGTGGTTTCAGCGCTTCCGATACTTATGGTTTATCCTTTCCTTCAAAAGTATTTTGCAACAGGACTTATGATAGGATCCATAAAAGGATAATTGTGGGTAAAACCATTATTATATACAAAAATAAAATTTTAGGAGGATTTTATGAAAATGAGTAAGCGGATTGCAGCCATGGTATTATGTCTAGTACTTATTATCTCTGCTTTTGCGGGATGCGGTGCATCCGGAGAGCAGCCGGATGCAGCTTCATCATCACCGGCATCGACGGCAGCGTCTTCATCTGCTGACAAACCATCGGAGAATGCTGAGCAGTTGGAGTTAAGCGTAGCACTTTGGGACCTTCAGGACGGCTTTAATAAGGAGGGAGCGGCTAATGACACTATTTTCAATGATTTGTGCAAAAAATTAAATATAACTATAAAGCCAATACAGATGTCATGGAATGACTGGAATGACAAACTACAGATATGGGCATCTTCAAACCAGATGCCGGATATTACATCAGGTTTGCTTACAAGTTCACTATATAATACATTATCTAAGCAGGGTGTACTCAAGGCCATACCTGATGATCTTAACAAGTATCCCAATCTTCAGTATGAATTGTCCTTGGATTCTCTCCAGGCCAAAAAGGTGGAAGGCAAATTTTACATGATCCCAAGAGGTGATATGCTGAACAAGGATGCGCCCAACATGAGCAGGCCTATTATTTACCGTAAGGATTGGGCCGAGCAGGCAGGCTTTACCGAAGCACCCGGGACATTTGATGAATATGTAGCCATGGTAAAGGCTGTTCAGAAACAGCACCCGGATGCTGCGGGACTATCTGTAAACACCAAATGGTATCTTGGAACGGTATTCCTCTGGAGTTTTCCGGAAGCTTCAGTTGACAGTGCATGGGTTCAGGAAAACGGAAGCTGGATTCCTGTCTATGCATCTGAAAAAATGTATGATGGTATAAAGCAATTGAGACAACTTTATACGGACGGAATACTTGATAAGGATTTTGTAATACAGAAGGATGCAGATGGAGTTGTTAAATTCCAGAATGGCAAGTCGTTTTCAATGTTCTGCGGAACTAATTTCCAGCCGACCAAGTTTATAGAAGCAAATCCAGATGCGACCATAGAAAAATCAGTTGGCTACATGGTGCCGTTTGTCGCACCCGATGGAAACAGGTATACTCCAAATGGACTCCCTTATTGGTCGGAAACCTATTTAAGCAATAAAATTGATGACAAGAAACTGGATAGAGCTTTACAGCTGCTGGATTATGTGTCTGGTGAAGAGTATACGGTATTGAAATCAAACGGTATCGAAAATGTTGACTGGAAGATGGAAAACGGAAACGCCATATCACTGATGTCAGGTGATCAGACAATTCAAACAAAATATCCTATTACCGATAAGTTTGGCTGGCTTGGCAGCTGGGGCGTTGTAACTGCTGCATCTGATAAAAAGGTTTATAGTGCAAATGCTCCAACCGCTCAATTTGATAAATTGTTTAATGCAGATTATTACAATGCATTAAAAGAACATGCAAGGCCTGTACCTGTGAATTTTGATGTATGGCAGCTTTCGACTCCGGCCAAGGATAAGGCGGATACTCTGCGCAATGAGGCAATGGATAATCTGGTAAAGGTTATAGTCGGTAAAGATGATCCTGTCAAAATGTGGAAGGAAGCAATTAAAGGATTTGATTCTAAAGGACTTCCGGAAGCAATTAAAGAAACCAATGCCAAAGCTGCAGAAATGGGAATAAAATAAAAGCTGGAGAAGTTCATTTTAATATTACAGAGAATGCAGCATTACTGCGCGGTGATGCTGCATTTATTGCATACTTGAGAAATTTGAGATAAAAGAGAAGCAGCATGAATGATTCAAAGATACGGGAGGTAGTTGCAATGAGTAATACAGAGCGAATAAAATGGTTTAATAATGCTCGTTTTGGAATGTTTATACACTGGGGACTATATTCTATCTTAGGCAGAGGAGAATGGGCCAGGTATCATGAAGATATTCCAGATGAGGAATACAGAAAACTGGCGGGGCAATTCAACCCTCAAAACTGTAATCCCAGAGAGTGGGCGGCCATTGCACGTGAGGCAGGAATGAAATATATGGTGCTGACTGCAAAACATCACGATGGCTTCTGTTTATTTGACAGTAAGTTTACTGATTTTACCTCAGTCAAAACTGCCTCAAAGCGGGATTTTGTAGCAGAGTACGTAGCTGCATGCAGAGAAGAGGGGTTGGGCGTAGGGTTGTATTTTTCGGTTAAAGACTGGAGTTTTCCTGTGTATTTTAAGGGTCCGGACCACGATCCAAAAGACTGGGGGAAACTGGTGGAGTATTTTCATAACCAAACTCTGGAGCTTATGTCAAACTATGGCCCCATAGATATACTCTTTTATGATTGCTCCGACGATGCCAATTTCCGGGGCAATTGGGGCAACAAAACCGCCGCTGAAATATGGGACTCTGAAAAATTAAATGCCCGGATAAGGGAATTGCAGCCGAATATCCTGATTAATGACCGTTCGGGAACTTCTGAAGATTATGGTACACCAGAGGGAGTGGTATTAAGTTCTGTGGACGATATGTATAGGGCATATGAGACCTGTATGACAATGAACAATTCATGGGGATACTCTCACAGAGATACCGACTGGAAAAGTACTAAGAATATGCTGGGACAGTTGGCTGCGTGTTCTGCGCGGGGATACAACTACCTTCTGAATGTAGGTCCAGACCCTGATGGAATAATTCCGGCTGAATCAGTGCAGAGGCTTCAGGAAATGGGCATGTGGCTAAAAATACATGGGGATGCCATATACGGAACGGAACGGATTTTACCCAACTGGTGGGATTACAGTACGGGAGGAAGGATAACAGTCAGAGGAAATTATGCGTATCTTATACTTTCTGCATGGCGTCCAGGGGGAGAGACAATAGTTGTTTCCTTAAAAAACGAAGTCAAATCGGCAGTTATCCTGGCCAACGGAATGCAGTTGAATGTGAGACGGGAGGGCCGTAGAACAATTATCGGAGGACTTCCCGAACATGCACCGTTCCCGTGGATGAATGTTATAAAAATGGAGCTGGCCGGAGAGCCTCAAGCACAGTATTATTATTAAAATAAGTCAACATTTTTCTATTGAATTGGAGAGTTTTATGAATACAAAATTGCAAAACGGTACAATCTGGTATGATACGAAAGGAAAGCCGATACATGCGCATGGAGGACATATACTGCAGGTTGACGGGTTTTATTACTGGTATGGAGAGGATAGGACTGCTGAAAATTATGTAAGCTGTTACCGCTCAACAGATTTGATAAATTGGGAATTCCAGAGACATATTCTAACAGCCAAATCGGAGAGAGAACCTGTGCGAGTCCGGACATCGCTTGATTTATCAGGTGAGGATGGCAGGAAAATAAATCTGGAACGTCCAAAGGTGTTATATAATGAATTAACACGGAAATATGTTCTATGGATGCACTACGAAAACGGAAAGGATTATAACTGTGCGGCCTGTGCCATTGCAACCTGTGACAAGCCTGACGGAGACTTTACTTATCATGGCAGTTTCAAACCATTCGGATACATGTCACGAGATTGTACGCTGTTTAAGGACAAAAGCGGTATTGCATATTTTATTTCGGCATCCAGAGATAATGCCGACCTGCATATCTACCGCCTGACGGAAGACTATATGAATGTTGAATGCCTGGTTCATAAGCTGTGGCAGGGTGAATACCGTGAAGCGCCTGCAGTTATGGAGCGAAACGGCAGGTATTATATGTTCACATCATTCTGTACGGGTTGGTTACCGAATCAGTGCAGGTATTCCACCGCAGACGGAATTGAAGAAAAATGGTCCATGCTGACCAACATTGGTGATGATACTACTTTCGGAACACAACCGGCGTTTATTTTAAAGATAGAAGGCACTGAAGCGACCAGTTACATATATATTTCCGACAGGTGGAATGGAGAAGAATATAGCGATTCCAGATATGTGTTCCTGCCTGTTACCTTTGATGAAAATGCTTTGCCTGTTCTGGAGTACTGTAACAACTTACATATTAATGCAAATACCGGCGTTCTTGCTTCTACATAGTATTAAAATGCAGGTGGCAGCGGCTGATAAATATCATTAAAAAAATATGTCGGAGGATGAGATGGGTCAACTTCATGAAATGCGAAAGAACTATAAGCCAAAGGAAATAAAAAAATTAAGCAAATCCGAAATACGGTGGTTCCGGGAGGCAAAATTTGGAATGTTCATACACTGGGGGCTGTATTCTCTTTTGGGGCGGGGAGAATGGGCCATGTTCAACGAGAGGATCAGTACCGGGGAGTATGCAAAATTGGCAGACAGCTTTTCCGCGGGGAAATTTGATGCCAAAGCGTGGGCAAAAACAGCAAAAAATGCCGGTATGAAATATATGGTACTTACTGCCAGACATCATGACGGATTTTGCTTGTTCGATAGCAAGGTAAGCAGCTTTAATAGTGTGAATTCAGCAGCAGGGAGGGACCTTGTTGCCGAATATGTTGAAGCCTGCAGAAGTGAAGGGCTTAAGGTTGGGTTGTATTATTCTCCTATGGATTGGCGTTTTCCGGGATACTTTTTTCCTGAAATGTATTATGACAGTGCAATTGCCATGCGTGACCAATGCAGGGAGCAGCTCAGGGAATTAATGACCGAATATGGGAAAATTGATATGCTTTGGTTTGACGGAGAGTGGCTTGCACATGGGGGTATAAAATTCGGAGAACATGGCTGGTACAGAGATGAGGACTTCGGAAAGGACGAAATCTATTTTAAGGTAAACTATTTCTGGGAATCAGAAAAGGTTATTTCAATGATAAGAGAAATGCAGCCCGGAATTATGATTAACAATCGCTTTGGCTGGGAAGGCGATTTCCATGTCAGGGAAAGAACCATAGGAAAATTAAAAACCGATAAGCCGTGGGATTCAAATGATTGCCTTACCGGATCCTGGGGCTGGATTCCCGATAGGCCTATGCTGTCGTTGAGGGAATGCATAAAAAATCTTGTCAGTATTGCTGTAAGGGACGGCAATTACCTGCTGAATGTTGGCCCCACGGGTGACGGGGAAATAGAAGCCCGGCAGGTACAAAGGCTTTCCCAGATCGGTGAATGGCTTGATAAATACGGAGACGCAATATATGATACCCGTGGGGGCCCGGTTTTACCGGGTGAGTGGGGAGGAGCCACTTACAGAGGAAATACTGTCTACCTGCATATTACAGAATGGATTGAAGAGACGATAGTTATCAGCGGTATAAATAACAGAGTAGTTTCTTATTCCAGTCCTACATCTTCGAGAGTAAATTTTGAGCAAAAAGCTCAGCTGATTTATATAACCGTTCCTATATCCGACAGACATCCGTTTGATACCATAATTGTACTCAAATTGGAGGAGGAAATAAGCTGGGAGGCTGTAAATGAAGCAGAACAGGATATCTACGGACTTGCAGACGGCCTGTGATGATATCAAATATATTTGGAGAGTAAAAAAGTTCAGTTTCAGAGTCAATGGGGGTATTGAAATTATATGCAGATTATGAAATTATTTTACACAAGAGCTGCCGGGAGATGGGAACAAACACTTCCGATCGGGAATGGGAATTTAGGGGCTATGATATGGGGCGGAGAAAATAGAGAACATCTGGGGCTTAACGAGAACAGTCTGTGGTCGGGATATTATCATGACAAAAATAATCACAATGCCTCAAAATATCTCGAAGAGGTAAGAAGCCTTGTTATGAACGGCGAATATGCCAAGGCCGAAGACCTTATTAAGGACCACATGCTCGGTGAATATAGCGAATCCTATTTACCGCTGGGCGACCTGTATTTTGATTTCCGGCATAGTGAGAAGGTTGATAGATATGAGAGGATTCTGGATATTGGCAATTCTATTGCAACTATAACTTATTTTTCAGGCGATGTGCAATATAAAAGAGAATATTTTGCAAGCTTCCCCTCAAAGGCCATATTCATAAAATTCACCTGCAGCCAACCTGTTATGAGAATAGCATCGTCATTTGGATCTCAAATCAAGCACGTGATGGCATGTACCGAAGGAAGTATTAAAATCAGGGGTAAATGTCCCGAACATGTAGACCCCCCTTATATAAAAAATCCGCACCCTATTATCCAGGGAGAACGGGGAATGGAATTTGATGCTGAGCTGAAGGTCTTGTACTCTGATGGAATTATTTCAACAGGAAAGGATTCTTTGGAAATAACCCATGCATCTTCGGCGGTATTTACTTTTTCTGCAGTAAGGCCTGCTGATTTTGATGCGGGATTGGATTACGAGATGATTAAAAGAAATCACATCAAAGACTACAAAACTATTTACGATAAGGTTGAGTTATATCTTGGAGATCAGCTGGATATTACAACTGACGCACGGCTGGAAAGATTGCGCAGGGGAGAAAAGGATAACGGTCTGTATGCTTTGTTTTTTCAATACGGCAGGTATCTGTTAATCAGTTCTTCGAGAAAAGGCAGCCTGCCCGCCAACCTTCAGGGTATATGGAGTTGGGAATTTCGTCCTCCCTGGTGCAGTAACTGGACTACAAATATAAATACCCAAATGAATTATTGGTTGGCTCAAAGCTGCAATTTACAAGAATGTCTGGAACCATATTGGGAATTTATAAAGAAAATATGTGAGGAGGGCAAAAAAACTGCAAGAATTCATTATAACTGCAGGGGATTTGTACATCACCATAATGCCGACTACTGGTGCAATACCAATCCTGTAGGACTGGCCCGCGGGGAGGATAAAGGACAGGCCGGATGTGTAACTTGGTCCATGTGGCCTATGGGTGGTGCGTGGCTGGTGAGTGAGCTGTTCAAACACTACGAGTATAATCAGGATAAGAAATTTCTTAAGGAAACAACATATCCGGTTCTAAAAGAGGCTGCATTATTTTTAATTGATTGGCTTGTTGAGCATAACGGGTACTATGTAACCTGTCCTTCCACTTCACCTGAAAACAGATTTAAAACAAAGGATGGGAAAAACGCTTGTGTAGCCATTTCATCGGCTATGGATCTGGCATTGATAAGGGAAGTGTTCGGTAATTTTATAAAAACATGCGAAATACTTGAATTAAAAGATGGCAGCCTCAGGGAGGTTGAAGAAAGATTGCTGAAGTTGGAGCCTTTTAAGACCGGCAGCAAAGGTCAGCTGCTGGAATGGCATGAGGAATTTGAGGAGCATGAACCCGGACACAGGCACATCTCACATTTGTATGGTATTTTTCCTTCAGAATTGTTTGAAGGTAACCAGGAACTGACCGGGGCAGCCCGTGTTTCACTAATGCAGCGTCTGGAGAATGGAGGAGGGCATACCGGATGGAGCTGTGCATGGATTGTAAATGTATTTGCAGTCCTTGAAGACGGGAGGAATGCTTTCGAATTTTTAAAGACTTTGCTTACACGCTCTGCTTATGATAATCTCTGGGATGCTCATCCGCCATTTCAGATTGACGGAAACTTTGGAGGAACGGCAGGTATTGCGAATATGCTGGTGCAGGATAGAAACGGAAAAGTAAAAATACTGCCTGCTTTGCCACCAGACTTTGAAAACGGATATGTAAAAGGTCTCAGAATTAAAAACGGTAAGACGGTCGATATACAATGGTGCGGAGGTAAGCTAAAGAGCTGTAGGATTTACTGATAGAAATGATAATTGATTTATAATAAAGGGAATCTTATTTCGTATCTTGCTAATATAAAAAATAGATAGTATACTAATAGTTAGGACGCAAATAGTTAGAATTCTAATTATATGCGTCCTAACTATTCATATAATACATTTGAGGCTCCAAATTAACGAGCTTTCCCGGTATTTCTGATAGAGGATCACAAAACAACAATATTAATCGTTTTAAATTTTATTAGGAAGAGGAATAAGGATGGATAACACAAAAAAGTTAGGAGAAGAAAGCATAATTAAGCTATTAATGCAATTTTCCATACCCTCAATTGTAGGGATGCTGGTAAGCGCACTTTATAACGTAGTTGACAGGATTTTTATCGGAAACAGTTCAGGACCCCTCGGGCTGGCGGGGATCACCATAGGGTTTCCTATCATGATAATACAAATGGCATTTGGCGGACTTATAGGCCTGGGTGCTACCGCAATGGTTTCCATAAGGCTTGGACAAAAGAAAAAAGATGAAGCTGAATTGATCATGGGGAATGCAGTTATACTCCTGGGGATAATTTCTGTTATTGTAACGACATTGGGCCTTATCTTCATGGATCCCATTCTGAGAGTATTCGGAGCAAGTGATGAGGTGCTTCCATATGCGAGAGATTATATGAGCATAATCCTGGCCGGAAGTATATTTGGATCTACAAGCTTCGGTATGAACAATTTTATGCGTGCCGAAGGGAAGCCTGCCATTTCAATGCTTACTATGATAATAGGTGTAGTTCTTAATGTGCTTTTGGCTCCGTTGTTTATTTTTGTATTCGGCTGGGGAATGAAGGGAGCGGCGCTGGCTACAATAGTATCTCAGGCTGTTTCGGCCACCTGGATTATGTCCCATTTTATCCTGGGTAAAAGCACGTTAAAGCTTAAAAAGGAAAATTTGCGGTTGAAGCTTGATATAGTAGCAGGTATCTTTTCTATCGGTATAGCACCCTTTTCAATGCAGGTTGCCCAATGTGCCTTATCAGCCATTTTAAATTTAAGGCTTAAAGCTTATGGCGGAGATATTGCCATATCGGGAATGGGCGTTGTGAACAGCCTTATGACTCTGGTGGTTATGCCGGTATTGGGTCTTAATCAGGGTGCACAGCCTATTATTGGCTATAACTACGGGGCACAAAACTACGACAGAGTAAAAAAAGTATTGAAAATCGCCGTTATCGGGGGAACCATAATTACAACATCGGGGTTTATCATCACGCGCTTGTTCCCTACTCAGCTTGTTGCTCTTTTCAGCGGGGATAAGGAGCTGATTTCCTTTGGCAGCCATGCTATAGTCATGTTTATGCTGTTTTTCCCTGTTGTGGGCTTCCAGATTATTGGCTCGGGTTATTTTCAGGCGGTTGGAAAACCCGTAAAGTCAATGATACTCAGCCTTTCAAGACAGGTACTTGTGTTGATTCCTGCTCTGTTAATACTGCCGTATTTCTTTGAAATGAATGGAATACTTGCAGCCGGACCTTTATCGGATTTAATATCATTTATCATTACCGGAATCTGGCTGTCGTTTGAACTTAAATATTTAAACCGGAAGCAGCTGCAAAAAAAAGAGCAGGAACCGGTCATATACAATAAGGTTTCCATAGAAGAAAGTTGATCCAAGGGATCGTAAGTTAAGACAAGGCGGACTGTAATCAGGGCATCCGCCCTGTCTTTTTTGATATATAAAAAAATAAACTATTTTCTGACTGAAAAATTTATTATATGCCTGCTTTTCAAAAATTCTCAGCTGTTTTTTTAAAGAATATTAAATATGCAGCTACTATAATAAAACGGTAAGCTAATCTGGAGTAAAGGATCAGCTGCCGTTCTTATTAATAATATCAAACGAATGACATATAAGTATTTGTACTCTGGGACTCAATTATATAAAAGAAAAATTGTCATTTGAATAGTTTGAAGGTAAATGTGAAAGGTAATTTTTTTTACAGCACAATGTCAACCGATTGACATTGTGCTGGCTTAAAATTATAATCTAAATAAAAGTAAAACAATAGAAATACAAATATAAATTTTGGAGGTTTTAAATGACAGATAATTCACTGAACAAATCAATTGAAACTCAAATAAATATTGGAGGAAAGCTGTCGATAAAACTGCCCTGGATTCCGGAAAACCTGCAGGATAGCGGTAATATTCCCAAAGGTGATATGCCTGGGGATAAAATTGTGATAGGTAACAAGCATATCCAAAAGGCACAAATAATCTTTCCCCGGCTGCTGGAGCTGCTTATTCCGGTACTTGAGGAAAATTCTTATCAACGTGCCGTTGTTGGCGTTTGCGGAGGCTCAGGTGTGGGAAAGTCTGAGATTTCATCTCTGCTTTCATATTATCTTAACCGCATAAATGTAGGAAGCTATACGCTGTCGGGAGATAATTATCCTTACAGAATGCCTATTCATAATGACGCCGAGAGAATACGCATATTCAGGCAATGCGGCATCAAAGGGCTGATTTCCGGAGGGTTGTATAAAGAGGAGATACATTCTGTCTTAAAAGTGCTTCAGGAAAAGGGCGATGATGCCGACGCTGCGCCGGCAGAAAAGTATCCATGGCTGTCGACCTATCAAAATGCGGGCCGCAACGGTCTGAAAAATTATTTGGGTACATCAAATGAAATTGATTTTCAAGAACTTAACGGAATAATATCTCAGTTTAAAAATGGGGGTACGAAGATATTCCTTAAGAGAATGGGGCGGGAAGATACAGAGCTGTGGTATGAGCAGGTTGATTTCACCGGTAAAAATGTCATGGTAATTGAATGGACTCACGGAAACAACCACAATTTACAGGGAGTAGATATACCTATACTGCTTAACAGCACCCCTGAGGAAACTCTTGAACACCGAAGGGCACGTAACAGGGATGGCGGAACCGACAGCCCGTTTACAGCCATGGTTCTTTCCATAGAGCAGGAGCTGCTGGTTTCACAGGCCTCAAAAGCAAAGCTGATCGTATCCGGGAAAGGCGAATTCCTGTCATATAATAATTTACTCGATGTTATGCTGCGTAAAAAGTCAATTACTATGGGCTGAAAGCAAGATCAAAAGCAATATTAAAAGTAATATCCGCCCGGAAGGCGAAGGGTTTCAACCATAATTGACTTTGGTAAAGGAGAATTGGAATGAATATGAAAAAGGCTGAAAGGCCGGTTAAGCCTGTAATCAGTTCCGGACCAATGCTGAACGCATATCCGGACAGTGTAGGCGGAAAGTTATGCGATATTGTAAGTTTTTTAAAGACACCTGAACTTGAAGACGTATTTCAATCATTTTATATACTTCCAAGTGTTTTTAACACTGATCTGGACAGGGGATTTTCAGTTATAGATTATGAATTAAATGAAATGTATGCCGGTTATGAAGATCTTGATGCTTTGAAGGAAATGGGGATTGCTCTCAAATTTGACTTTGTGCTTAATCATTCCTCGGTGCTTTCCAGGCAATTCCAGGATATTTTAAAAAATGGTGAGAAATCAGAATACAAGGACTTCTTTATAGACTGGAACAAATTCTGGGAAGGCTGCGGCCGGATGACCGCACAGGGTTATATACAGCCTGACCAGGAATATATTAAGGACATGTTTTTTAGAAAGCCCGGGCTGCCGATACTGAATGTCCGTATGCCCGACGGGAAGGAAGTTCCCTATTGGAATACCTTTTACCAGGAAGTTAAATATGGAAAAATTGATGCTCAGGATTTGATGGAGGTGACGGGAATTCAGTATACTTCGGCTGAAAGGCTGTCGGAAATGGTGAATACGGCAATAAGTGAAGGTGTTAAGCCCTGTGATATCGACTTCGGGCAATTTAAACGGCACAAGGAAAATGTTATGGAATTGCTGGAATCCAGACGCAAATATCTGGGACAAATGGACCTGAACATTAAATCTCCTCTGGTGTGGGAGTTTTACAGAGACACATTGGAAAAGCTTTCACAGTATGGTGCGCAGATAGTCAGGTTGGATGCATTTGCCTATGCGCCCAAGGAACCCGGAGCAAAAAACTTTTTAAATGATCCGGGGACATGGCAGCTGTTGGGGAAAATAAAGAAAATAGCCGATTCGTATGGCCTGACCTTATTACCGGAAATACATTCAAAATATGAGGAAAAAATTCATGAAAAACTGGCGCAGGAAGGTTATATGACTTATGATTTCTTTTTGCCGGGCTTGCTGATTGACTCATTGGAAAGAAGTACCAATGAATTCTTGGTTGAGTGGATTAAAGATATTCAGAAAAAGCATATCAAGGTTGTAAACATGCTTGGCTGTCATGACGGAATTCCGCTGCTGGATTTAAAAGGGCTGATACCTGATGGGGAGATTGAAAATCTTATTGAAAAAGTGGTTGAGCGGGGAGGGTATGTTAAAGACCTGCATGGGAAAAAGAATATCTACTACCAGGTGAATTCAACTTATTACAGTGCATTGGGCGAAAATGATGCCAAAATGCTTCTGGCAAGGGCAATACAAATGTTTATGCCCGGGAAGCCCCAGATATGGTATCTTGATCTCTTTGCAGGCCGGAATGACCATGAGGCGGTTAAAAAGGCCGGCCAGGGAGGACATAAAGAAATAAACCGTACCAACCTCCTTTTGAAACAGGCACTGGAAGGACTTGGACAGGACATTGTCCGTAAGCAGCTTGCCTTGATAAAATTCAGGAACACATTTCCTGCTTTCGGTTTTGATGCAAGGCTGAGTATACTTGAGTCTGAATCTTGCATGCTGAAATTATGCTGGGAGAAAGATGGCTGCAGAGCTATTCTTGAAGCTGATTTATCAAGCTGTTTCTTCAGAATTGACGCAGTGGATGAAAAGGGAAACCCAGTGGTCTGTGACATCTGAAACGTATATTGCCGGCTTATGTTGTTTCTCTCTCTATAAGAGAAACTGGGAAGACCGTGTTGGAGGGGATGACTTTATTTTCATTTTTCGAAATTATATTCTCTACCGCATATTGGCAAATATCATCCACCGGCTGGCGTATGGTAGTGATGGCGGGGGAGCAAAGCGTGCATAAATCAATATCATCATACCCGACAATCTTCATCTGATGGGGTATTTTTATTCCCCGCTTTATGCAAATATTTATGACTTGCGCCGCTATGATATCATTGGATGTAAATATGCCGTCAACATCAGGATTATTGTCAATCAGTGAGTTGATTATGCTTTCATAATGCATGGAATAAAACTGATCCTCTGCGGCGTCAATTACTACATGTTGAACGGCTGCCTTATCGCAAACCTCTTTAAAACCGAAGTAACGTTTGTTTGCATCCATATCAAGGTATGCGCTGCCGCTTATGTGTGCCAGCTTTTTGCAGCCTTTGGAAATCAGATGCCGGGCTGCCAGAACTCCTCCCTGGTAGTTGTCGGAGCAAATGGAAGGGATTCCGGACGATATAATACGGTCTATGGAAATTACAGGAGCATCAATTGCTATATTTTTATCAATATTCTGTGTGTGGCTTGCCAAAATCACACCGGCTACTTTACTGGCGCTTAGCATATCAAAATACTCTATTTCTTTTTTTACCTCGTGATTTGATGTGCAAAGCAACAGCTTGTAACCGTTCATGGACACAAAATGTTCAACGGAATCAATGACTTTACAGAAAAACATATTACTGGCAGAGGGTACTATCAAACCTATAAAACTGCTTCTTTTCAAAGAAAGTGCACGCGCAAGTTCATTAGGCTGGTAGTTGAGTTCCTTCATTGCCTGTTTTATTTTTTTCTTGGTTTTATCGCTGACATATCCGCGCCCGTTCAACATTCTTGATACGGTCGTAACTGTGACACCGGACTTTTCAGCCACATCCTTCAACGTGCTCATTTCGTTTACTCCTGTTAATTTTTAAAGATATAGATGCTTGCGCTTGAATAAATATAAGCTAACATAATTCATCAGCTGTGTCAACGAAATAACGGTTTTACCTTTTGCGTGTCTTTCTGAAAGAATATGGCGATTCACCTGTGACTTTTTTAAAAACTGTAGAAAAATATGAAAAGTTTTCAAAGCCTGTTTCCGCAGTGATATCACTTATGCTTGAATTGCCGTTAATCAACAGTTCCTTGGCCTTATCAATCCGGAGTTCATTTACAAAGTCTTTTATATGCATTCCTGTTTCAGCCTTAAATATTTTAGACAGGTAGTCGGGTGTCAAAAATACGTGTAAGGCTATATCCTCACGTGAGATATTGCGGGTATAGTTTTGCTGGATGAACCTCTTTGCCTTGTCTACGACACTTTCAGACCTTTGAACCTCCTTAATGTAATCGACGGTTTTGTCTGTTATAAAGGCAGCCCATTTCATAAAATCCAGTACAGTATTCTCCGAACTCTGAAACAGCACTTTGGAGGACTCGTCTGAAAAAAGCTTATGAGCCTGAATTTCACTTTTGTACAGCACTGCATAAACTATTTGCATGAAATCCTGACGGATAGAGTGCAATGTCGAAGAATCAAGTCTTTTTTCTGAGGCAAGTATCTCCAGTTCTCTTTTCAGGGTATTTGCGATGTGTACTTTTTCGCCATCTGTGAGAAGCTTATTGTATAATGCCGTATCCAGGGCGTATTGCTCGTTTGTATGTTTTACCTGCAGATCCTCCTGCAAAACCACCCTGCCTCTTGACAAAATATTGTTTCTGTCCTGTAATTCCAGCTCTTCACGTATCCTGGCCAGGTTTTCAACAGTAATTTTTTCGCTTATATAACAGGTAACTCTGCACTTAAGGTAATCCTCACAAACCTTAATCAATTTCCGGCATCTGGCATTTATATCACTCATTTTAAAACTTGCTTCCACAATGGTGGCATTGTAAAAGGTTTCATTCTGAACGTAGCTGAAAATATGAATAAAATCCAGCTCATCCAGCAGGATTTCGGACGAAAGATTGCAGAAGGCGTATTTAAAGGTATCGTTATCCCAGTTTGATTCATCAACCTGAGACTTGTTTACCGACGATAAAACAATATAATATTCATGCAAAAGATCCTGGGAAAGGTGCCTCTTTAGCAGCTCGGCCTGAATGAGCTCAAATTTGGGGGGAATGCTGCCGAACAGTATGTCATGCCAAAAACTTTGCTCGACAACCGACTTGTTCTGGACCCAGAACTTCCCATATTTGCTATACTCCTGCAAATGGTTCCTTTTTAAAATAGTGTCTATGGCTTTTGCAATTGCAGCCTCTGTTTTGTTGCAGTCAAAAGGCTTGGTGACATAGGCTACGGCATCATAGGTTATTGCTGTGGAGGCAAATTCAAAGCTTTCGTGGCAGGTTAGGAAGATAAATTCACATTCCAGGCTGCCCTGTCTCACCCATTTTATAAGATCAATACCCGACCCTTTTGGCATTTCTATGTCACAAATGATAATTTCCGGTCTGTTTTCTTCGATAGTAATTTGGGCATCAGAAATATTATAGGCAGTGTAAACCGTATTGATTCCAAAGGCATCCCAATGTATTGAATCGCGTATTACTTGAAGTGTAGGCATGTCATCATCGACTATCAGCGCTTTCATGGCAATCCTCCTTGTCAATGGGTAAAAGAATCGTAACTCTTGCTCCGGATGGCTGGCAATTGGATAATTTCAGCAGATCATCCCTTTTGTAAATTAACATTAAGGTTTTTTTGATGTTGGTTATACCTATTCTTTCACCTGTGGTATTAATGTCATCATTTGCAGAATTAACTATTTGAAGGATTTTGTCCGGGAAACCGTCACCATTATCTTCAATTACAATTTCTACAAAAAACTCGTTTCCCTTTACATGCTTGTCTGCTCTTATAAAGATGGACAGCATTTCACCAACAGTGAAGGCATGTTTAAATATATTTTCCACAAATGTCTGCAGCAGAAACTGCGGAATGGTGCAGCTGTTTATATCGGGAGCTATGTGGGTCATGTAAAAAATGTTATTTGGAAATCTTATTTCCTGCATTTGAATGAAATTTTTAACATGCTCTACTTCTTCATTTATGGTAACTTTTTTTAGTCCCCCCTTGAACATATACCTCAGGTGTTTTGACAGAAAATTAATAAATTCATGTATTTCTTCGCTCCTGTTTTGGTATGTGAGGCTGGAAATGGTTGTTACGGCATTGAGAAAAAAGTGGGGCCGCAGCTGCATCTGCAGATATTTCAACTCAGCCTTTTGCCTTTCAAGCTTCTCTTCGTAGGAATCAATTTTAAGTGTTTTTATTTCCGTTACCATTGATTCGAAGGAATTATTCAAGGTAAAAAACTCCAATGATGTGTTTGCGCGGGGAAGCTTGTAATCCCAGTTTCCGCTTTCGATTTCTTTTGTTGCTGTTACAAGAGCTTTCACAGGCTGTATTATTCCGCGGAACAAATAGTATACCACATACGGGATTACAAATACCGAAATAATTCCAAGAACTATAATAGTCCATTGAATAAGTTCAAGTCCATAGAAAATATTTTTCTTCTCGATGATACTGGACAATTTACCTTCAAACAGTGAGATATCCGAGGTTACAATATAATAATTTTTGTTGAATTTCTTATTGACCGGTGTACTGTTGTGTATTGCTGTAAAACCATCTACAAGGGAGGAACTTTTCGAGACAGAGAGTATGTTTCCGGATTTATCTGTCAAAACATACTGGTCATTGTTTTCCTGAGAAGTCTTTTTAATAAATGCCATTAATGTATCTGCTTTTACCATAGCACCCACAAGCATGCCTGAAATTTTATATGTTTTCAGAAGATAGTTCACTCCGCTTATTTTCAGGGGATACCAGCTGTTAAGAGGACCAAATTCCGTCAAAGATTTTTTTCCCTTAAAAAAGTCGGTCAGGTTCATGGCTTCATTTGGGGTTATACGGTTACTGAACTGTGTCAGAAACAAATCCTTGCCGGGTTGGATTATAAAGAGGCTGTCCAGGTTTTCATTATTTGTCACTTTTGTTAAAAAAACATCCCGCAGCTGTGAAGCTGCCAGATATTTTGCCAGCTCACCCATGTTTGGGTAGTTCCAGATGTTGTCCACGTACTTCAGGGATACTTCGTTCAACTCCTTGGTTACACTGTTTAAGCTGTTTTCGATGTCGTTGATGTAAACGGCGGAAGTGTTTCGGGTGGAGTTCAATACATTTTTTTGAACAACATTAAAGGAATAAACATTGCTTAGGATTAAAACAATCAGTAGAATAAAAGTTATCATGGCTATTCTTATGGAGGTTTTGTAAACCAGCGAACGCTTGAGATTGCTGCTTTCTAACATAATTACTCCTCCCTGAAACATAATTATGATCTGATAAGGAATTATACCACTCCAAAGGTTTGTTGTCATGATGAATATAAAGGTATTTGGTCAAATGCCGGATTTTTTAAAATTCATTGCTGTTTTTCAAAAGAAACTTATAAATCAATTTTATATAATTAAATCAGTTCCAAAAGAAAACAATAGTTTAATGGAGGCTGGAATATGAAAAAGAGAAGCATGTTAGCATTACTTCTGTCAGCGGCTATATTTGGAAGCATTCTTTCAGGGTGTGGCACAGGTTCGTCAGGTGATGCCGGTGCGGCAGGTGGATCCAATGCGGGTTCGGGCAGCAGTGCGGCCGGTACGGCAAAAGGCGGAAAGCCGCAGAAGGTTGTAATGGCGTTATTGTCCTTTAACAAGGTTCCCGATGACTACAGCAGGGTTAGTAAGGCAATAAACAAACTGACAGAAGCAAAAGCAAATGTTGAATTGGATTTGAGACTTTATGGACCTGCCGATTATCAACAAAAATTGAACCTGGCACTTGCAAGCGGAGAACAGGTAGATATATTTATGCCTCCGGCAAGTGAGTCCATCGGTTCACTGGTATCAAAAGGTTCTATTCTTCCCTTGGATGATTTGATACAGAATTATGGAAAAGAAACACTGGATATTTTAAATAAGGATTTTGGTGAAGGGCTGCTGAAATCCACCACATTTGACGGCCATATCTATGCCATTCCTGCAAATAAGGGTATGTCGGTCCCTCCTACCTTTATATACAATGCCGATATGCTGAAGGAGGCCGGTTTTACCGAAAATGATATAAATACAATTGATGATATGTCAAAGGTATTCGAGGCTGTAAAGAAGAAGTTTCCGGATGTGGTTCCCTTTGGCCCTATAAATACCAATCCCAGTGATACAGGACTTATAAGGTTCTTAATGGGTTCGGGTGAGGTGGATATGCTCACGGACAATACAGGAGTGGGAGTTGTACTGGGAGATAGCGGAAAGGTGGTCAACCTTTATGATACCGATTTGTTTAAGAACGGTGTTAAAATCATAAGAGATTGGTATCGGAAGGGTTATTTGCAAAAGGATGCCGCAACCACTACCACAGGTCAGCCTCAATTGATGGGCTCAGGCAGAGGGTTTGCGTATTTGGGAGGTTATAGCGGCAAGGAAATCGGCAAGACATTGAGCATGCAGTTTGGTAAAAATATAGCTTCAAAACGTATAGCACCATTTTATTTTGATACATTAGCCACTACTTTTGTTACGTGGACTATCAACGGAAATACACAGGTTCCTGAGGCTGCAATGAAGATGCTTAATCTGACGTATACCGATGCTGATGTTTTAAACACCATACTCTGGGGCGTTGAAGGTGAAGATTATATCAAAGTTGATGAACACCATGCCAAATATCCTGACGGAAAAACTGCCGACACTGTTGGTTATACCGCGCAGCTGACTTCGGGAATACTTGGTTCGGAATCCCTTCAATTGCAGTTTGAAGGGGTTAGCTGGGATGATATAGGTGTAAAGTTGGAAGAGAATAAGAGTACAAAAAGGTCTCCATACCTGGGATTTATTTTTGATCCCAAGGATGTAAAGACAGAACTGAGTGCTGTTACCAACGTCAACAATCAATATCTTCCCGGTCTGGTTTGCGGAAGTTTGGATCCGGATACAACAATACCAAAATATATTCAGGCACTTAACGATGCAGGTGCACAGACAATAATTCAGAAGAAACAGGAGCAGTTGGACAAATGGCTGTCTGAAAATAAATAATAAGCCAGTCAATATTACTTTGTAGAATTTTCTTTGTAAAATGGAGACTGTAATCCTTACATTCTCCATTTTACAACTAAACCTTGTTTAACCGGTTCAGACTTTTTAAGGGGATGCAGATTATGAGAACGAAAACAAATGGGAAAGGCAAGTCGGGAAGAAACACAATTCCATTGACACTTCTTGCAGTTCCGGGCTTGCTGTACTTGTTAATAAATAATTATATACCAATGGCTGGAGTATTTATTGCATTTAAAGAGATAAATTTTGCCAAGGGAATACTGAAAAGTGACTGGGTTGGATTTAAGAACTTTAAATTCCTGTTTAAAACCAATGATGCTTTTATCATGGTGAGAAATACCCTGCTTTACAATGTGGCATTTATAGTCCTGGGAATTATAACTGCCATTTTTATAGCCATATTGATGACAGAGGTCATGCATATGCTGAGCGCCAAGATATTTCAGGCCGGATTGGTTCTGCCAAACCTGATATCCATGGTTATTGTTTCCTATATTGTTTATGCCTTTATCAATGCCGACAGCGGATTTATCAATCTATCCATTTTGAGACCGCTGGGCCTGCAGGAAATAAACTGGTACTCCGAAGCAAAATATTGGCCCTTTATTTTAATAATAGTAAATTTGTGGAAGACGGCCGGTTACAGCTCGCTTATTTATATAGCGTTTATTGCCGGAATTGACAAGAGCATATATGAGGCGGCAAGGATTGACGGAGCAGGTAAAATGAAACAGATATTTCAAATCACCCTTCCAATGCTGAAGCCTACCGTCATTATCCTGGTGCTTATGGCTGTCGGGAGAATATTCAGTTCGGATTTTGGTTTGTTTTATCAGGTTCCTATGAATTCGGGCTCCATATACAGCACTACACAAACTATCGATACCTATGTATACCGCGCTTTGATGCAGCTGAATGATATAGGGATGTCTTCGGCTGCGGGGCTTTTCCAGTCCGTTGTCGGTTTTCTTCTGGTCATGACGGCGAACACTCTTGTTAAAAAAATCGACCCGGACAATGCACTATTTTAGGAGGAAAGCACATGAAAACATTGGAATCAAAAGGTGAAAAGGCCTTTAAAGCTTTCTCGGCAGTGCTGATGACGGCTATTACACTTTTAGCATTTATACCGTTTATACTAATAACAGTTGCTTCCCTTACAGATGAAACAATGCTGATCAGGAACGGCTACAGCTTCTTTCCCAAAAGATTCAGTCTTTCGGCATATGCATATATGGTAAGCAATTCTTCACTGATTTTAAGATCATATGGTGTTTCAATTCTGGTTACGGGAGTTGGTACCGCAATAAGCCTGATTATTACTACAATGCTGGCCTATCCCATGTCAAGAAAGGATTTCAGATACAACAATGTTCTGGCATTTATAACCTTCTTCACAATGCTGTTCAGTGGAGGAGCAGTTCCTGCATATATAATGTGGAGCAGATATTTCCATCTTAACAATACATTTGCAGCGTTGATAATTCCCAATTACCTGCTCACTGCTTTTAATGTTTTTCTGGTCAGAAATTACTTCAGCAATAATGTACCGCCGGCATTGATTGAATCTGCGCAGATAGATGGTGCGAGTGAGCTCAGAACCTTTTTCAAGATCATGCTGCCGCTTTCAATACCCGTTATAGCTACAGTCGGACTTTTTACCGGTCTCATTTATTGGAATGACTGGATAAATGCTCTCTACTATATAAATAAACCGCAGTTTTATGGTATTCAAAATCTGCTGATGAGGATAATGAACAATATCCAGTTTCTGAATTCTTCACAGGCCAGCAATTTGCTGGGAGGAAGAAATGTAGAGCTCCCAAGCACATCGATTCGAATGGCCATGGCTATTTTAGGACTATTGCCCATAGTTATAACATTTCCGTTTTTGCAAAAATACCTTATAAAGGGTGTGATAATCGGAGCTGTTAAAGGTTGAGGAGCAGTGGTCTGTAACACCGCCTTATCCTGCAAAAATTTTCATAGAAGGCAATATACGTTTTAGATGTTACAGACCGCTAGCACAAAAAAATATATGTAAAAGAGAGGTTTTAGTATGAAAGTTAAAGAAGTAATTGACGCAATACTCACCGACTGCTGCGGTGATTTCAGGCTTGAAAGGACCTGCGACCTTATAATGAGCGGCGACGGTGACACGGAAGTTACAGGAATAGTAACTACTTTTATGGCAACTGTCGATGTTATCCGACATGCCATAAAAATCGGAGCAAACATGATTATAACACATGAACCTACTTACTTTACCGGCATTGATGAAACCGGATGGCTTGCAGGAGATCCCATATATATTGCCAAGAAAAAACTTATTGATGAAAACAACATCGTTATCTGGCGTTTTCACGATCATATGCATATGGCTAAACCCGACAGGATTTTTACGGGACTTTTAAAGGAAATCAACTGGGAAAAATATTTGATGAAGGGCGAAAAATTATTGCATTACTATGAAATAGAAGAAACCACCATTGAAGAACTTGCGGCATTTTTTAAAGATAAATTTTCCATGGAGGTTATACAATTGATCGGAAAGCCGGGTATGAAATGCAGACGGATAGGCATCCTTCCCGGAGGAGGAAGTCTTGGCCTGGGAAGCGAGCAAATGCCCATGGAAGTAATGAGGGAAAAAGCTCTTGACCTGATAGTATGCGGTGAAATTACAGAATGGACACTTTGTGCCTACGTCAATGACGCACAGATGATGGATTTTAACAAGGGAATTATTGTTGTAGGCCATGAGCGTACCGAGGAATGGGGAATGAAGCATATGGCAGAGTGGCTGAAGCCCCTTGTAAATGGAATTCCTGTTACATTTGCCGATGCAAAGGAACCGTTCAGATATATATACCGGTGACCGGTATTATCTATAACACATTGTCCGGTAAGGAAAATTGCTGCAGTTTGTTTAAATCAATAAAATGTATAGGGGGAAGTAAGATGGCTCTAACGCAAATTAATTTTTATGCCAAATCGCTGAAAAGGCTGGTAAACCTGAATGCTTTAATTCCGGTTGATGCAATTGAAGTGCCGGGCCAGCAGAAGGTGGATTCAGGGCCGATGAAAGCTCTTTACCTGCTGCATGGATATTCCGGAAATCATATGGATTGGGTTTGCGGGACAAAAATTCAGGAGTTATCATTAAAACATAACCTTGCTGTTTTCATGCCGGCCGGGGATAACTTCTTTTATCTGGACGATACCGATATGGGGGCCTTGTATGGGGAATTCACGGGAAATGAGTTGATTGAATTTACACGAAAGCTGTTTCACTTATCGGAGCGCAGGGAAGATACCTTGATCGGCGGATTGTCCATGGGAGGATATGGGGCAATCAGAAACGGCTTGAAGTATTCAGGCAATTTCGGGTATATCATAGCACTTTCATCTGCACTTATTACAAAGAGCATTGAGGGTATTCCCGAAGACTATAAAAATTCAATAGCCGATTACAAATATTATGCCAGAGTGTTTGGTGATTTAAATCAGCTTTCGGGCAGCGATAAGGATCCTGAAGCACTCATAATTAATCTCAGGCGCAATAACATCAGCATTCCTAAGATTTATATGGCTTGCGGCACCGAGGATTTTTTAATCAATGAAAACCGCAGTTATCATTCATTCCTTAATTCGGAAGGAGTGAATCACACTTATCTGGAAAGTCCCGGTGTACACGATTGGACTTTTTGGAATGAATACATAGAAAAGGCAATACTGTGGGCTTTAAATAATTGAGCACGAGGACTGGCCGCCGTACTGGAGACAGAGAGTACGGTGGCCTTTTTTAGAGTATGGAATTTATAATTGAATGACAAGCGTTTGACATAAAAATAGCTTAAAGTATTAGTCGCTGAGGTAGTTATATTGCGTTTTAACAAACACATATATTAACCGCTTGACATAAATAATGCTTTGAAATATAATAACTTATGTTAAACGTTTGACATGTATTTATTCTTTAAGAGGAATCTTTCAGTAACTGAAAGAAGGGGGAAAATTATGAAGTTTTCTAAAATTCTGTGTATGGTTATCTTTGTGTCTATGAGTATTTCAATTTTTGCTGCCTGCGGCTCAAATGGCGGTACAGGCAAAGTTTCCGCCGGGTCTTCTCCGGCAAATTCAACAGAAGCAGCAACAAATACCTCTCAAAAGAAACAGGCTGAGCCTGTAAAGCTTACATATTTCAATACATCCGCAGAAGTCAATACAATGTTTGAGGATATGTTTAAAGCATATAACACATTAAAGCCCAATGTGACAATCGAACTGATACCCACCGGTGTAGGCCAGGGTCAGCAAGAGAAATTGCAGTCACTCTATGCTTCGGGAAACGCACCGACTATGGCTAATATTGATCCTGCCAATGTAATAGAGTATCAGGATAAGCTGGTGGAGTTTTCAGTTTCAGCCGATAAATGGCTTGATTTGGCACAGCCCGGTGTACTTGATGCGGGTACGTTTGACGGAAAGCTTTTAGGCATACCTTTTACAACGCAGGGCTATGGGCTGTTATACAATAAAAAAGTTATTGAAAAAGCAATCGGAGGAACTTTCGACCCCTCCTCAATAAAGACAAGGAATGATCTGGAGGATTTATTTAAAAAAATTGCTGCCGCCGGAATTTCTCCTGCAATGTTTCACGGTGCAAACTGGTCCTTGGGACAGCATTACCTTGGCCTTGTTTATGCAGCACAATCCAGGGATGTCTCCGGCGGACTGCAATTTATTGAAAATCTGAAGGCCGGGAAAGTTGATTTAATAAATGACCCGGTATTCAACGGGTATATGGATACTTTTGATTTGATAGCAAAGTATAACCTGAGGAAGAAAGATCCCTTGGTCGCTGACTACAACAAGGATACCCAGGATTTTGCACAGGGCAAATGTGCTACCTTCTTCATGGGAGACTGGTCATGGACGGTAATAGGAGCCCTGAAGGAGAGAGATAACGAATTTGGGGTTATTCCGGTACCCTTGAGCAATAATCCGGAGGACTTCGGCAATACACAGATACCTGTAACATTACCAAAGCTTATGACTATAGACAAGTCACAGAGTTCGGCCGGACAGCAAGCAGCTGCAAAGGAATTTTTGGCCTGGATGATGACAGATGAGAAAGGGCAGAAGTTCTTTACCGATACAGGCTTTGTCATGCCTTATAAAAATGCAAAAACAGAAAACATGAATCCCATGTCTACTTCTGTTTCTTCGTATGCAGAAAGCGGTGCAACCATCAATCTCAGCTGTTTTGCATATTTGAGCGGAGATCACTGGGAAAAGAACGGCGCCTCCATGCAAAAATATCTTGTAGGTAAAATCGACCGGAAAGGTCTGGCAAAGGAAGTTGAAGCATACTGGAAGTCAAAAGCGGGCAAGTAAACCTTATATTTTACATAGCCATGGCATTTGAGGGAGATGTCGCAGAACACTCTCAACCTTCTGGCTTGGGTTGCTGACAGACCGGCATCCTGCGGGTTTGTCAGCAAAAACTGCTTGTGTTTCACCTGAAATTTCAGGCATGTACTGTTAATAGGGCATCCCATTTATCGAAGTTGTACTGCTGCCCAGGTAAATAAAATTTATTCAATGTGCAACAGTCCCATTTAGTGTGATTTTATAGGAGGTTTATCGAATGGGGAAAAAAAGATCGTACTTGAAAAATACCGGACTGTTTTTGACTTTTGCAGGACCTGCGATGATTGCTTTTTTTGCTGTGGTGATTATCCCGTTTTTGTACGGATTATATCTTACATTCACCAACTGGGATGTTATCACAAACAATTATGATTTCGTCGGAGTCAGCAATTATGTATCAGTATTTAAGGACCCGGAATTTTTATCTCAAATGATTCTAACATTTAAATATGTATTTTTTACTGTACTTATCTGCAATGGGATAGGGTTTTTATTGGCATATATTCTCACCAGCGGTATTAAAAATCAGAATTTTCTGAGAGCCGGTTTTTTTGTGCCTAACCTGATTGGAGGGATCGTGCTCGGCTATATATGGAAATTTATATTTGCAAATGTTTTCACCATATTGGGAAGCAGATTGGGTATAGATTTATTCTCCACTTCATGGCTGACCGACCCGGATAAATCGGTTTGGGCCATGATTATTGTCACCGCGTGGCAGTATGCGGGATATTTGATGATTATTTATATTGCAGGCTTTATGAGCGTACCAAAAGAATTGCTGGAAGCTGCCAGCCTTGACGGTGCTTTTGGGTTAAAAAAGCTTTTCTACATAACCGTGCCAATGATAATTCCTGCTGTAGTAATATGTCTTTTCATATCGATATCAAGGGGCTTTATGGCCTATGACCTTAATTTATCGCTGACCAATGGTGAGCCGTACGGATCATCAAGGCTGATATCCATGCATGTTTATCAGAAGGCATTCCTGTCAAAGGAATATGGGATAGGTCAGGCTGAGGCTGTGATCTTATTTATTATTGTAGCAATTATCTCGGTAACGCAGGTATACCTTACCAAAAAGCAGGAGGTTGAAGCCTGATGAAGAAAATAGCCGGGGTTTTTAAGCAATTGTTCATATATATATTATTATTGCTGTTTATTATGCCATTTTTACTCATACTGCTGAATGCTTTTAAAACTACGGAACAGTTCGTGGAAAATCCGTTTTCAATTCCAACCGGTATGAGTTTCCATAACTTCTCGGATGCATTTGTAAAGATGGACTTTTTAAAGGGTCTTTCCAATTCTTTGATAATTACCGTATTAAGTATCAGCCTCCTTGTTGTTTTTTCTTCTATGGCAGCATACTTGTTTGTCAGGTTCAACTGGAGGATAAACAAATTTTTGTTTATGCTTATGATTACATCTATGATCATACCGTTTCAGGCAATAATGATACCGTTGGTAAGTATTTACGGATCATTGCATGCTCTGAACAATAAATGGATATTAATATTTATGTATTTAGGCTTTGGTGAAGCCTTTGCCGTATTCACATTCCATGGCTTTATAAAGGGGATACCGCTGGAATTGGAGGAATCATCGCTGATTGATGGGTGCAGCAGGCTTCAAACCTTTTTTCTTATAGTTTTTCCACTTCTGAAATCTGTAATTGTAACAATTGTTATTCTGGATGTTTTATGGATCTGGAACGATTATCTGCTTCCCAGCCTTATACTTCTGTCTCCCGGAGAGAGGACACTGCCGCTTTCCACATATAATTTTTTCAGTTCGTATAGTGTGGATTTTGCTCCTTTGATGGCCGGACTGATTTTAACTATTATTCCGGTACTGATTATCTATATATTTGCTCAAAAACAAATAATCAAGGGAGTTATGCAGGGAGCGCTTAAGTAAACGTGGATGTTTGCTTGTTGAAATGCTGAATCCGTGCAATATAAAGTTGCACTAAAATCAGTTGGGTTATTATAGATACAACAATGGGAGGAGTAATGCTTATGAAGTATGCTGATAAAGTATTGAGGGAATTACGGCCTGCATTGGAAGCATCGCCTAAAATCGACCTTGTGAAGGATTTGACTTCGGTACGGAATATGCGGGCACCTGAGATAAAAAACTCTCCTCATGTGAAGACTTCCTCATGTATGATAAATGGTCCGGCATCCGAATTGTCAGTTAAAGTATACGAACCGGTTAACCGGGCAAATGTAAAATTGCCTGCGCTATTTTGGATCCACGGGGGAGGGTACGTACTTGGGCACCCTGATTCAGATGACGGTTTATGTGAAGCTTTTGTAATGGGTGCCAAATGCGTTGTAATTTCAATAAATTACCGCCTTGCACCGGAGCATCCGTACCCGGCTGCAGTTGAGGATTGCTATTGGGGGTTGAAATGGGTGGCGGAAAACGCAGAATATTTAAAAATTGACAGCTCACGAATTGCAATTGCCGGCGCCAGTGCCGGAGGTGGCCTGGCAGCTGCAATTGCGTTGATGGCACGGGATAGGGGCGGCCCGGCGATTGTTTTTCAAATGCCCTTGTATCCAATGCTTGATGACCGCAATGAAACTCCGTCAAGCTACGAGATATGCGAAGAGAACTTGTCAACGGTATGGCACCGGGAAGTAAATCAGATTGCCTGGCAAATGTATTTGGGCGAAAATATTTCCGGAGAAATTTCGCCATATGCCGCACCTGCACGTGCGGCGGAATTGACTGGATTACCGCCTGCATACACCTGTGTTGGGCAATTGGACCCTTTTAGAGATGAGACTTTAGATTATGTCAGGCGGCTGGCACAAGCCGGAGTACCGGTTGAGTTTCATTTATATCCAGGCTGCTTCCACGGCTTTGATGCGATTTTCAATAATGCGGAGATAAGCCGGCAGGCCAGAAACGAATACATAATTGCCCTGGCAAAGGCTTTTAACAAATAGAATTCAATAAACCGGCGGGTCAAGCATCATAGCCTGTCTGAGCAATTTGTCGTCACCGCTGACGGCTGCCTCCGCAGACATTCTCTGAACAGATATGCTGGCATTGCAGACGGCAGCACAACCCAGCGGCAAATCACCCACTCTGGGAATATTTATCCCGTTTGCATCAACATAACCCGGGACTTCAACGATGGCGTCATCGGGCAGATTTGAAATAGCACCGTTATTTACCACGTTGAAGTGACATCTGTAAATTCCGCCTGTCTCGCCATTGATCCAGCAGCCCAGGTCACCATTGCATTGGGGTTGGCATAATTCAACAACAGGCAGCCGGGTTCTGCAACCTCACGGATATCCCTGCAAAAATCAAGAATAGCAACAATTCCCCTCTGTCCATACATGATTCCGCCCGCGCACAGAGTATCCCCCACACATTGCTCGACACCGTATTTCAACGGAATATCATGTCAAATGTAGATTACGTGGACATCGAGCGGCATTTGATATTTTAGGAGGATGCCAGTATTGAGCTTGATATAAATGACGGTGATTTGATACTTGCCTGTAATAAATTCGCACGCAGCGTGGAACTTATTGGAGATGAGGACGGTGACCGGTTCGGCTGGATGTTTGAAGACAACTATTTTGACCTTGTCCCCGGAGAAGTAAAACGTATAAAAATATTGGGCAGACATAAAAAAGGAACCATCCATGCAAAGCCATACTATTCAAAAACTGGGAGTTCTATTTGTTTTGGAAAAATTTAATATAATGATAAATGTCCTGTCTTCATATAATAGGAGGACGGGATTTTTTATTGTCTTTGTTCTTTAAAAAAATATGTTAAAATATAAATAGCACATAAACAGTTAAGGTAAATTTATTACCGGAAAGGACGTTTATGAAATTATTTAATTTAAACAAAATTAATAAGAATGAAAACAAATCAGGAACAGAGGGCTGGATGTATTTAACCACGGCTGAAAATGAATTTGAATACAATGTGATAAGCGGGTTGTTAAAGGAAAACGGCATAACCTGTATAGGAAAAGGAAGAGCTTTGGACCTGATGGACAGCGGTTTTATAAATATAGTGCTTGGTCCCTGCGTACCTGTTGAAATCATGGTGCCGGCTGAGCTTTATGAAGAAGCCCATGAGATTTTGAATTCTCATGTCAGTGATGAAGAAATTGAAAAACAGGCTATGTGCGAGGAACAGGAAAATGACAATTAAAGAAGCCGGTGTATTCAAAGGTAAATTTACCGTAGAATTACCCGGTAAGGAATACATGGCAATAAGGATCAGAAATATAAA
>JAEVZU010000292.1 GCA_023392075.1 Bacillota bacterium
CATGTAACGGGTAATCACGATTGCGGCCTAAAGACTTATAGAAGGCAGTATAAAAGCTATTAGGGATGAACTCAAGCAAGTTGAAATGTTTTTTCATAAGTTCAAAGAAAGTAGGAGTATCAGATTCTAAAAAACATCTGCAATCTTGAAAATGATCAGCTAAAGAAAGCTGAGAAAAGTATTTAGTAGCCATAGATTTTCCCTCCGGTTTCCGGTTAAGTGTTTGTTGGTACTTTCATTTTAACCAACCGGAGAGAAAATTTATATAAATCACCAAATAGAATCCAATAAAATCAATGGGTTCGGGCATTTCGCAAATGCCTAAAATAATTAATTATAAAGGAGAGTATTGATATGTCCAAAATTTATAAAAGCCTCACTGATTTAATAGGTAAAACACCTTTATTGGAACTTTCAAATTATGAAAACAAGCATGACATCAAGGCTAAGATAGTAGCCAAGCTGGAATATTTTAATCCCGCAGGAAGTGTTAAGGACAGAATAGCCAAGGCTATGATAGATGATGCTGAAGCAAAGGGAGTATTAAAACCCGGAGCGGTAATTATTGAACCCACCAGCGGTAACACAGGAATCGGCCTTGCTTCTGTTGCTGCTGCAAGAGGCTATAAAATAATTCTTACAATGCCTGAAACAATGAGTATCGAACGTAGGAATCTTTTAAAGGCTTATGGTGCCGAACTGGTACTTACCGAAGGTGCAAAAGGAATGAAAGGTGCTATTGCCAAGGCTGAGGAACTTGCAAAGGAAACCCCTAACAGCTTTATCCCGGGACAGTTCGTAAACCCTGCAAACCCTGCCGTTCATAAAGCTACAACTGGCCCTGAAATATGGGAAGATACCGACGGAAAAGTTGACATTTTCGTAGCAGGTATCGGAACCGGCGGAACTATCAGCGGTGCAGGAGAATACTTAAAGTCAAAGAATCCCGATGTAAAAGTAATAGCTGTAGAACCCGCAAGTTCTCCGGTACTTTCAAAAGGAACTCCGGGACCGCATAAAATTCAGGGAATCGGTGCAGGTTTTGTTCCGGACACTCTCAATACCCAAATTTATGATGAAATTATAACTGTTGAAAATGATGATGCATTTGCCTCTGGCAGAGAAATATCAAAAGTTGAAGGCTTACTTGTAGGTATTTCATCTGGTGCGGCTCTCTGGGCAGCCACCCAGTTGGCAAAACGTCCGGAAAATGCAGGGAAGACAATTGTTGTTTTACTTCCTGACACCGGTGAAAGATACCTCTCCACTCCATTATTCTCGGAATAAAACTATATTGTAAAATTAAACAGGCAGGAGCATGGTTTGATTGACTTGCTCCTGCCTGTTTTTTGTGACAGAAAATATGCCGCTTTGCTAAGATCAAGTACTAAATAAAAAAATACTAAAAAGCCGGGCACTGCAAAATTTCTTATGCTAAAATATATACTAATAGTCAATAATATCTGAAATTCAGCCGCCTGCAATATATGAATTCGGATGTTACAGACTGCTAGCAGTTTTAAAAAGGAGTGCTGACTTTGAATATTTTAATAACAGCCGGAGGCACAAATGAAAAAATTGATAATGTAAGGACTATAACCAACAGCTCTACCGGAAAGCTTGGCTCGGCAATAGCTGATGCTTTTGTTGAAGCTTTTTCCGAAACTGATGCCCTGCAGTCCGGCAAAATATACTATATCTGCGGTCAAAACGCAGTTACACCTGAATCGGGCCATATAAATATAATCAGAATCGGAAGTGTAAATGACCTTGTGGAAAAACTGACGGAGATACTGACAACCTCAAAAATTGATGCTGTGATACATTCCATGGCTGTCAGTGACTATACCGTTGACACCCTGACTACAAAAAGCAGCATTGCCTCTGCTATAGCTGATTTTATTAGCCGTAATGAACCGGCGGCTTCCATGGATCAGGAAGAGCTTTCGGCACAACTTGTTGATGTGGCCTTCTCCCCGGCAGAAAAATTGAATTCTGAAAATAAAATAAGTTCCGATATAGACGACATGGTTATAGTAATGAAAAAAACTCCAAAGGTTATCGGCCTGATAAAAAAACTTCAGCCCGCCACTCTTTTGGTTGGCTTCAAATTGTTAAGCAGTGTCCCTCTGGAAACCTTAATCGATACAGGGTATAATCTTTTATTAAAGAATAACTGCGATTTGGTGCTGGCGAATGATTTGTCCGGAATAAACGAATATCGGCACAGGGGCTTCCTGATTTCCCCGGATAAAACCTACGAGACCTTTGAAACCAAGTCCCAGATCGCCAAAGGCATAGTAAAGCAAGTATGTGCAATACTAAATAATCAAGTCCCATAAAATGGCTTGGAACTACCAGTGCAATCAGTAATATTATGATAGATAAAATCACATATAAAATGATGTAAAGGGAGCAGCTTTTATGAAAAATATTATATTAGGAGTTACGGGCAGTATTGCCGCCTATAAGGCAGCCGATATTGCAAACAACCTTACAAAGAAGGGCTACAATGTGGAGGTTATTATGACCCGGAGTGCCAGAGAATTTATAACTCCCCTCACCTTTCAGTCTCTGACTAAAAACAAGGTATATTATGATATGTTTGAAGAAATCACCCCAAAGGATATCAAACACATATCCCTTGCCAAAAAGGCCGATTTATGTCTGATAGCCCCTGCATCGGCAAACATTGTCGGAAAGCTTGCAAACGGCATAGCCGATGATATGCTCTCAACAGTGGTTATGGCGATGAATAATGTCCCGGTGTATATTTGTCCTGCAATGAATACCAATATGTACATCAACCCGATAGTTCAGCGGAATATTAAAACCCTCACGGAATTCGGGTATCATTTCATAGAACCCAGAGAATCGGTATTGGCCTGCGGAGATTTGGGCAGAGGAGCTTTAGCTGATGTTGAGAAAATTGTCAATACCGTGGAAGCCCACCAATGGAGGATTTAATGGAAAAAATTGATATAACCCGGTTACAGGGCATACATATCGGACATGCCCAGAATACTGGGGCAGGAACCGGATGTACTGTTATATTATGCCCTGAGGGAGCCGTCTGCGGCGTCGATGTCCGTGGCGGTTCGCCCGGCACAAGAGATACCGATGCACTGAACCCGGTCAACAATAGAAAATGTGTTCACGGCATACTATTGGCGGGCGGAAGTTCTTTTGGGCTTGACGCCGCCGGAGGAGTCATGCAGTTTCTTGAGGAACGCGGCATTGGAAGAAATGCTGGTAAAACCATGATTCCCAACGTGTGTGCTGCAATACTGTTCGATTTGAAGTGCGGAGACCACAGGGTGCGTCCCGATAAGGAAATGGGCTACACCGCCTGTGCCGACGCTTTTCTTCAGCATGGTTTCAAAGGCGGCAGTGTGGGGGCCGGAACAGGTGCTGTCATAGGAAAGGTCAGAGGCGGGGATTATGCAATGAAGGGCGGCGTGGGAAGTGCCGCTTTCAGGTATGGAGAGCTTATGGTTGGAGCAGTTATAGCAGTAAACTGTGTAGGCGATGTATACGATTCCGGGGCAGGTAAAATAATAGCCGGTGTACTTTCAGAGGATAAAAACGGACTGGCCTCCTCGGAAGAACTAATGCTTCAGTCATATGACAACCACAGGGATTTCTTCAGTGAAAATACAGTTATCGGCTGTGTAATAACAAATGCAGTGCTGTCCAAAGCACAGGCCACAAAGCTTGCGGCACTTGGTCAGAATGGAATTGCACGTACTGTTAGACCTGCTCATTCCATATTTGACGGAGATACTATATTTACCCTGTGCACGGGACAGGTAGATGCAACTTTTGATTCTGTGGGTATTCTGGCAACAAGAGCAGTCGAGGCGGCAATAATTGATGCAGTGGCAAGTGCTGAATCACTGCACGGTTTCATTTCGTACAAGGATCTCATGCGTAGAAAAATTTAGACCAACCGCATAAAAAACATCCTTTTTACTGTCATAGCATGTCAGTTTTTTTCGTTATAATATTAACAATCTTGTTACAAAGTGTGGTTGAAGTACTCTTTCCGTGGTATAATGTAATTATTAAATATCAGCATTGAATATAACTTGCTGATGATAGCCTCCGGCGGAGGCGCAGCATTTCAAAAAGTTAACTGTTTGAATATTCCCTGAGAGGTTACGATAATTATATGAAACATTTAATTGATAAATTGTATGAAACACATCAATTGTCACGGGATGAATATGTACATATCCTCGATGGCATTGATGCCGGAACAAGTGAATATCTTTTTGAAAAGGCCAGAGAGGTTTCCCGCAATAATTTTGGAAATGCTATTTATACCAGAGGTTTGATTGAGTTCACAAATTACTGTAAAAACAATTGCTATTATTGCGGAATAGGTGCAGGCAATACCAATGCCGACCGGTACAGACTCACCAGGGAGGATATACTGTCCTGCTGCGGTACCGGGCATGAACTTGGGTTCCGTACCTTTGTGCTCCAGGGAGGCGAGGATAACCACTATTCAGATGAGGATATGGTTGATATAATCACTTCAATAAAGCAGAACTATCCTGACTGCGCCATAACCCTGTCAATCGGAGAAAAGAGTTATGATTCCTACAAGAAGTATTATGAGGCTGGAGCCGACCGCTACCTTCTCCGCCACGAAACAGCTAACGAGGAGCATTACAAAAAGCTTCACCCTCAGAATTTATCTTTGGCCAACAGAAAACAGTGTCTGTACAATCTGAAAGAAATAGGCTTTCAGGTTGGAACAGGTTTTATGGTTGGTTCTCCTCATCAGACCACCGAAAACCTTGCCGAGGATCTGC
>JAEVZU010000293.1 GCA_023392075.1 Bacillota bacterium
TGTCCTTGCCGTATTTGCTGATAACATAATCTATTACCTCCTGCCTTCTTTCGTAGCAGAAATCAATATCTATATCAGGCATGCTGATTCTCTCGGGATTCAGAAATCTTTCAAAGAGAAGATTGTACTTAAGGGGATCGATACTGGTAATGCCAAGGCAGTAGGAAACAAGACTGCCTGCCGCCGAACCTCTACCCGGCCCAACCATGATGTCATTTTCTCTTGCGTATCTGATAAAATCCCAGACTATAAGAAAATAGTCTACATAACCCATTGAAGATATGACGGAAAGCTCGTATTCCAGCCTCTGTCTTATCTCTTCACTGCAATCTTCCCCATACTTTTGAATCAGACCATTATAGCATTTTTCTTTAAGATACTCATAGGGAGTATAGCCCTCTTCCACAGTAAAACCAGGCAAATGAAGCTTTCCGAATTCCAGCTCCACATTGCACATTTCAGCGATTTTTACGGTATTCTCAAGAGCCGGCTCCACATTCCGGAAATTCTCATACATTTCTTCAGGAGATTTGACATATACCTCGTCGGTGTTAAACCTCATTCTGTTTTCATCGTTTATGGTTTTCCCGGTTTGTATGCACAAAAGTATCTCATGGGATTGGGCTGCTTCTCTGGTAAGAAAGTGGGCATCGTTTGTTGCAACCAGAGGTATGCCCAGCTCATTGGAAAGCTTGATAAGCTGCTGATTGACCAGATTCTGGTCACTGATACCGTTGTGCTGCAATTCCAGATAAAAATTATCCTGTCCGAATATGGTATTCAGCCTGTTTGCCAGTTCCGCAGCTTTTTCATAGTCGTTATTGAGAATTGCAGCAGGAATGTCTCCCGATAAACAGGCACTCAGTGCTATTATCCCCTCTGAGTATTTTTCCAGAGTCTGATAATCAACTCTTGGCTTATAATAGAATCCTTCGGTAAAACCCAGTGATACTATTTTCATCAGGTTCTTATAGCCCACCTGATTTTTAGCCAGCAGTACAAGGTGTCCGTAATCCGAATCCAGCCCCGGCTGCTTGTCCTGCATATTCCGCTTTGCCGTATATATTTCACAACCCAGAATGGGTTTTATTCCATTTTTCTGCGCTTCCTTATAGAACTCAACAACACCGTACATAACTCCATGATCTGTTATGGCCACACTGCTCATTCCCAGCTCTTTTACCCTTTGTATCAGATCCTTTATTCTGTTTGAGCCGTCCAACAGGCTGTATTCGGTATGTACGTGCAAATGTACGAAGTCTTTCATGCTTGTCTCCAATTTATTCTGATTTCTTTCTCTTTTTCAACAGTCTAATTATATCATAATAGCAAAATAATTGACGTTAAAACTGAATTAACTTTTAAGGAAGATTATATAAAGTTAAATTATTCTTCATAATTGGGAAATATAGTAAACTTTGCACAGTGTATGGTAAAATATTGCAGAGGTGAAAAGGTTGTACGAAATTAAAAAATTATCAAAGGAGGTACCGTGCCCATGCCATTTCTATCATTAGTATTTTGTGAGAAATGCAGGGCATGGGCATAATAATGGAATATATAAAAAACAGAATAAATATAATAGTAAGATTCCTGAAAAACAAAGGTTGGCTTTCAATGGATCTGCTTTACAGATTTTATTACATGAATATTTTCGGTTCCAAGCTTTATTACAGGCATAAAATAGAATCCTACCGTTCCTGTGCCTTTTGCATGCACCTTTCCTATGACAAGATTATTAAGAAATATGTGTGTTCCTGCGGGGAGTACGAAGCATGCGCCTCTCTTGTCCCCTGTATTGTGCCCGATCCCACTCTGATGACAGGTCCCTCGTACATTGAAGAGGAAGAACAGATTCCCTGGCTTTTTAAGTCTCCCTGCCTGAACTTTGAAGTTCTGGATTCAAAAAATTACTTCAGAAATTTTATTTCATCAAATATCAACAGCAGTGTTACAAGGCTGGAAGCTTTAGAAGGAATAATGATGGGCAGCTGCTCAGGAGATGTTCCCTGTCATATTTGTGCCACAGTCAACAAAGATGCCTACACCAGGTGCAGATATCTATCAAAAGCTGGTGAACTTGGAAAATGCAATATTATTCATGACAGTCTTGGCCATATTTATAATTCTTCGGCCCAATTGTCAAATGTGTCATAAAAGTCAGATTATCTGTGCAGGTCTTTCTGCTTTTCCTTATAAGCCTGGCAGTCTTTGCCGGAGGATTGAAAAACAACCAGTGAAGGTATTTGCCTTGATTTAAAGCCAAAAGCCTTACATCCGTGTGGCATATTACTATCCCATGTTATATAGTAGTATTTACAATTACGGCAGTTAATTTTCTCAGTCATTGGTCCCGTTCAGCCACCTCCCTTACTCTGAGCCATCTCCGATATGTCCATAATTATATGGCTTTTGGAATCTGTTTCGTGGTTATAATATCAGCACCTGTCCCCAGAATATCTGAAACAATCACCTGGTGGAAATCCACAGGGGCGGTCAGCTCAATCAGCCTTAGCGTATTAACTGCCTCCTGCAGTTTTTCTTTCGGTATGGGCGCGCTGCTTCTGACACTTACCAGCGGATGAGTTCCCCCTTTTACTTTAATGGTGGAGGTTAAACTTCTCCTGGGGCACTGAATTTCATTTTCAGCATATATCCTTCCATTTCTGCATAATGCATTTTCAACACGGGTGACCCGGTTTTGCCCATCAATAAAAACATTCATTCTGCAGCCGTTGGGGCATACAATGCACACTATTTCCCTGTTAGTCTTCATATATACATACCTCCAGTCCGGAAACGTCCTTCAGCTCATTTTGGCTTAAGTCCATACGTATCATCTCGGCAGGATTCAATGCGGTATATTTCCTTTTCTTTATGATCCTGTCACCGGCTTTGAAGCAGACGGTCTTTTCCCTGTCAGGCTTTACAACCCTCATGGAAAAGGTTATAGCGTTGTCAGGACTTATCGTCTGAGGCAATACATATCTGATACCCCTTCCTGCCCTGACGGCTATTTCATCTTTTCGCCCGGCAACTGCGGCACTTTCCCTGCCACTGCCGGTAACCGTGTTATTCCGGAGACTGTCCTCAATATATGTAACTGCAGAACAGGCTGCAAGTTCCCCTTCTGCCGATACATAGTCCACCAGATCATGTACCTGGAGCACATTTCCGCAGGCAAATATTCCGGGAATACTGGTCTGAAGCTTTTCATCCACACATGGGCCGCCGGTCACATTGTCAATTTCTATTCCCGCATTCAGTGATAATTCATTCTCGGGAATGAGACCTACCGAAAGTATCAAAGTGTCACAAGCATATTTTTTTGAAGTACCCCGGATAGTATTGCCCTTCTCATCAACCCTGGATACTGTTACTGCGGTCACCCGCTCCCTGCCTTCAATATTGGTAACCGTATGGCTGAGCAGCAGCGGAATCCCGAAGTCGTCAAGACATTGGGTAATATTCCTTTGAAGCCCGCTGGAATAAGGCAGCTTTTCCACTACCGCCAGAACATTGGCACCTTCAAGAGTAAGCCTTCTGGCCATAATAAGTCCTATATCGCCCGAACCCAATATTATGATTCTTTTACCGATCATAACATTTCTGATGTTTACAAGATTTTGAGCCACACCGGCAGTAAACACACCGGCCGGTCTGGTGCCGGGGATACATATGGCTCCTCTGGTCCTTTCTCTGCAGCCCATGGCAAGAATAACGGCTTTGGCCTGATAGGTTCTGATCCCGTCAGGACTGATAGTGGTCACAATTTTATCACCGCTGAGTTCCTGAACCATTACGTTGGTAATGAGCTCTATACCCATTTTCACCGCTTCATCCATATATTTTTTTGCATATTCCGGCCCGGTCAATGCCTCATTGAACTTTATAAGCCCGAAGCCGTCATGAATGCATTGATTTAAAATACCTCCTGCAATTGGCTCTCTTTCCAGGACCAGTATATCGCCAATGCCTCTTTTTTTTGCCTCAACTGCCGCAGCCAGGCCGGCCGGACCGGCACCGACTATTATTAAATCCTTATTTATCAACATAATAAGCTCCATTTCTGCTTCGTCAGAAACCCTTCAGTTCATTTAAGCCTAATCCCTTCTATTTGACCCGTCCGGTAAACAGCTTTGAATTATTCCCCCTCAGGATTACCTGTTCGGGCTCGATACCCTTTTGCTCCTTCAGAATATCTACAATCCTTGTAAGACAGTAGCCACCCTGACATCTTCCCATCATAGGCCTTGCCCTGTATTTGATGCCAGCGAGTGTAGTCACTCCCAGCGGGTTGTTTATGGCGTCCATTATCTCCTTCTTTGTTATGCCCTCACATCTGCAAATAATTTCTCCGTATTCGGGACACTCTTTTATGAGTTTTTCCTTCTGTTCCAGCGACAGTTCCCGGAAGGGCGTTATACCTTTTCTCCCGGCAGTGAACTCCTTTTTAGGAACAAGTTCTTCTTTTCCGGCGATTATATCCCGTACCATCCTGCCGATGGGCACTGAGGATGTCAAACCGGGGGACTCGATACCGATAAGATTTACAAGCCCCGGAATCACGCTGGATTCCTCTATAATAAAGTCTCCGTAGCCGCCGGTTTTTGGTCCCACCAATTTCGATCTTATACCTGTATAACTTCTGATAATATGTTTCATTTCGAGGGCCGGAAGCAGTTCCTTTGCCTCTTTGAACAGCTGATCCATCACACCTTTTGTTGCGCTGTAATCACTCTTTGACTTTATATATTCGGCACTTGGCCCTATTAATATGTTTCCTTCTATTGTAGGTGTGAGATGTACGCCCAGTCCGCCTATGCCCGGTCTTGGAACAGGATATACCGGCATACTCAGGTATTGGCTGGTCCTTTTGTCCAGTATGAAATATTCTCCGCGGCAGGGATAGATTTCATAACCCTTTTCGCCTGCAAGTGCAGCTATTCTGTCGGAGTAAAGCCCTGCACTGTTTATAATGTACCTGCTGAAAAAATGTCTTTTCCCGGCAGTCAGCCTGAATAAGCCGTCCCTCTTTGTTATGCCGTTCACTTCCGTCTCAAAGAAGAATTTAACTCCGTTTTGAGCAGCATTTTCCGCCAGCGCCACAGTATAAATAAAAGGGCTGGTTATGGCAGTGTTAGGGGACAGCATGGCGCCGATTCCTCCCACATGAGGCTCAAGCTTATTAACCGTATCGGCGCCGACGAATTCAAGCCCTTTTACACCATTTTTACGGCCGTTCTCCATCAGTTTATCAATGCCGGCGAAATCACTCTCATCAAAGGCGACGATGAGCTTTCCGGTCTTCTTATATGGAACCTCCAGCTCGGAACAGACTTTTTCAAAGCCTTCGCTGCCTTCTACACAGAGCTTTGCCATCAGGCTTCCGGGCCTGTTGTTGAAGCCGGCATGGACTACTGCACTGTTCCGGCCGCTGGTTCCTGCTGCAACATCACTTTCTTTTTCAAGTACGGCTGTTTTCAAATCAAATCGTGACAGCTCTCTGGCAACTGCACAGCCAACGGCTCCCGCTCCAACAACAACTATATCAAATATATTATCTGTATTTGCAGTCATACTACCTCCAAAAACAATGTTATTTATTGTATTTACAATTTATCTGCTATCATACTTTGCCACACCAAAACTTTTATTTGATTATAGCACAACGGCTGCTGTAATCAAGCTTTTGAAATCCTGTTAAATAAATTAATGAAAATAAGAAGGATCAATAAAAAGGGAACGATGCCGCTTAAAGCAATCAGGCACTGGTAATTTAAGTATTTAAATAATAAAAATACCTTTTCTGATGCTGACAATGTGTGTTATAATAATACCAATAATTCTCCAGAAAGAGTGATGATTTTGTATTCCCTTAAGGAAAAATACTATGATGGTCAAGGTATTTTGCGGAATCCCGGCGAAAGCTACTTTGATAGAGAAGGTATTTTACGCGATCCCGGTGATGATTATTTTGACTTTATGAGTATTTTACGGCAGGCTGACGAAGAATTTTATGACAGCCAAGGCATTTTGAGAAACGCTGATGAAAGTTTTTATGACGGTTTGGGAAATTTAATAGAAAGATAAAAAGTGCCCTTTTATTGGGCACTTAATTTTTTTAAAATAATTTCTTTTTGTATAATGTATATCCTACTACCAGGCACATAACCAGAGATAATCCTAAAATTATAAAAAATGCAAAACGGCTGGTCAGCGGTATAGCCACATTCATTCCAAAAAAGCTTGAAACCATTGTTGGTATAGCCATAACGATGGTAACGGATGTCAAAAATTTCATAACTATATTCAGATTATTTGATATAACTGAGGTAAAGGCATCCATTGTCCCTGACAAAATACTGCTGTATATGTTAGCCATCTCAATGGCCTGTTTGTTTTCTATAATGACATCCTCAAGAAGTTCGGTATCCTCAGGATAGTTCTTTATGTGATCATACTTCATTAATTTTTCAAGAACAACTTCATTGGATTTTAAAGCCGTTGAGAAGTACACAAGGCTTTTCTCCAATTTCAGCATCTGGATGACTTCCTTGTTTTTCATTGATTTATATACTTCCTGTTCTATCCTGCTGCTGGTCTTGTCAATGTGCTTCAGGTATTGAAGATACCTGGTGGCATTCTTATAAAGTATCTGAAGTACAAATCTGGTCTTAAACTGGGTCAAAAAAGATTTAACCTTATTGTTGATAAAATCGCTTAATAGAGTATCTTCCTTTAAACAAACGGTTATAATGATATGCTTTATCAGTATGATTGCCAGAGGGATAGTTGTATAAACATTCATTTTACCCTCTTTATCAACTATGGGTATGTCAACGATTATAAGAGTTTGTCCGCCGTCACTCTCTATACGCGCTCTTTCCTCTTCATCCAGTGCGGCTTTCAGAAAATCCATTTCAACATTCAATGCACTGTTAACATTATTAATCTCATCTTCGGTAGGGTTCACCATATTGACCCAGGAGCCTTCTTCAAAGGAATTAATCCGTACTATTTCATTGTTTATAGTCTTAAAAATATCCAGCATTCTCTCACCCTCTTTTAAAATATGTTTAGGAACAAGGGTTAATCTTCCAGACTATCCAGACTATAAAATATAGTACTAATGACATGTAAAGATATGACGGCATGAAAAATAAACCCATGTATGGTTATTATTAAATTTTAAGCTGCTACTATCAGGGTCACAATCCATACCATTCACCTACCTCTACAAAAAAATAAAAGAAAATAAAAAAACCGACACCACGAGTGACGGAATATGAGCATGCAAAATCACCTTCACTCGTTGAGTTTTAGCACTATACAGCTTAGGAAAAATAAATCCAGCTACATTAAGTAAAACCTTATTTCGGTAGTACCTGTTGACCCATTGGCATCTCTCGATGTTTCCGGGCAGCAGCATATATCTGTATAGGAACCTCACCTAACGAAATATTCTATTAGCATTCTAATTATATACCTATAATTTCGATATTTCAATACGTTGAAGCAGAAAATTATTTATAAAAATGTCGCTTTAAAATACGTTGATTTGTACCATTTGTTAAATATGATGCAAACACCTTTCCGATGTTAATTCGCCGTTGGAAATTTATCTCTGATATTAATTATGTGCAGGAATTATACCAACAACATACCAGTCTCTGTTTTTTATTTCAGAATAAACAACAAGATTTTCAACTTTATTAATTACAGTAGTGAACACATTTGAGTGCATCTTGTAATTTTTAATCTTATGGATTAATTCAATGCCGTCTATTTCACTATCAGAATCTTTATTTGCAGTTGAAATGATTTTTCCACCCGAATCCAAAATAAATACTCTTGAATCGTTACCATAACGTATGTTTTTTATTGAAGCTTGAAAATAACTATCTTTTAATACAACATAAATTTTGCCTATCTCATTTGCAGTTGTTATGCTTGTTATTTTTTTGCTTAATACGACAAAGTTTCTTTCCTTGATTTTTACAGATGCCCACTTAAATGATCCGTTTTTATCAGGCTTCACAAGTGCTTTTACTTCTTCATAATCCACATAATCATTGAGTCTATAGCTGTCTGTTCCTCCCTCGCTAAACTCAACAAATACCATCTCAATATCTTTAATATTTATAAATGTGCTAATAAGTAAATCGGATACTTGACGTGAGTTCATTAATTTGTCCTAATCATCTTCGCATTCAGTTCTTTCCTGTACCGGTTCAGAGAGAACGACATCATAACACTGGTTTTCAATTTTTTCAGCCATTAATGAAATGCCGATACTTGCCTGCTCCAGTATTTGTTTTGAGTAATCTTCAATTTTTTCTTTTTCTTTATTGCCGAGAGAATCATAGGAACAGGAGCATAACAGGATGCTTAAAGCCAACGCCGGAAAAAGCAGTAATCTTATTATTGATTTAATCATTGTATCCCTCTTTATCTTAAAATAGTTTTTATATGATTTTTAACATTACTTCACTTTTCTGACAATATATTTAATTATAGGACAAATGTTGCAGAATGTATACTATTTAATCTGTTTTAAGACAGTATTGTTTTCTCTGTAAAATTATCCTGACTTAACGAATACGATAAGCAAATGGAAACCGCATACATATCGTACATTATTTTGAATCTCCTGCCAACAGTTTGATTATGACAGGAATATATGGGAATATAATAAAGGTACACTTTTATGGAGGTGCTGAATTGTGTCCTTACTTGAATTTCACAATGTAACTTATATTCACTCCAATAAATCCATACTGGAAAACATATCTCTGAATATTGAACAGGGAGATTTTGTTTCAATTACAGGCCCTTCTGAAAGCGGCAAAAGTACAATTTTAAAACTTTGCAGCAATCTGATAAGCCCTACGGAGGGTAAGATACTGTTTAAAGCAGTCGATTTGAACCTGTATGCCCCAACAGAATTAAGAAAAAGCATAACCTATTGTTTTCAGACACCCTACCTGTTTGGAGATACTGTTATTGAAAATATCCGCTTCCCTTTTTTGATAAGAGATGTACAAGTTGATGATGTGAGAGTCAATGAATTATTCTCACTGTTTCAAATGCCTGTAGAATTCCTGGCAAAAGAAGTCAAAAATCTATCCGGAGGAGAAAAGCAAAGGTTGTCACTGATCAGAAGCCTACTGTTCACACCGGAGATTTTGTTGTTGGATGAAATAACATCGGAGCTTGACGTTGAAAATACAAAAATTGTAGAAAACGTTATAAAGGCACTGAATGATAATGGAATAACTGTATTATGGGTGACACATAACCCGGAACAAAGCAGAAAATTTTCTGACAAGCTAATAACGCTGGAAGCGGGTAAAGTCAAAAATATAGAATTGCTGGCTTGATTTTTACTTCAGGAAAAAGCTCACACCCGATTAATTTTATGTAATCTTTTATTTATTTTTGAGGGTCATTAATTAATAAAATTCACTGACATAATTCAGGATCTCACTGCCATACCAATTATCCCAACGCCTTCGGGCGGCAAATCCTCCCTCCAGGCATTCCTGAGGGGGAACCGGTACATGTGTGGAATCACTGTGAAAAATCGTTCTGAACCTGCTTTTCCCTCCAGTATTGCGCTCCGTTTTTGGTACGGGATAACAGCTTATAATCAATGAGACCCCTTCTCAGAAGAAAATAGTCATTAAACAAATGCCACTTTTGAATAATGTTGTTTACCTCTCTTTCGGAGTATATTCTTCCGTATTCAAACTTGGTGGCCAGGTATTCAAGTATTTGAATCTTCTTTTCTATTTTAGCAGGCCAGATTTTTATTTTTTGCTCATCGTCCAAAAATCTTATGATATCTTCTTTCATTTTAACCAATACTCCTTACAGTCATTTGTCCGTTCCATAAATCCATATTCTATAAGATAACGTCTTAAAGTAGCAAAATCCTCATGTATCTGCTTTAATATACCGTTTACTTCTTTTTCCGAATAACGCTTATTCCTTTGGAATTGTTGCGATATTTTTTTTAATATGACAATTTTCTTCTTTTCCTTACTGGAAAATACTTTCAGCTTAAGGGGCGATAAGGAGGTAAACATAGCCTCAAGAATTTTCTCCTCCTCGGCTTTTGTTACCATATATCTGTCATCAATCATTCTGGCCCCTGCATGGATATCAATAATTTCACTCCTGTTTCCTACGGGTGTCTTTTCTTTTTCCAAGCCATTTAAAGCCAATTCATATATAGCCAGATAAAGTTTTGCCTGCTTTGCTTTTTCTCGAAAAACAAATCTTTGATGTCGAATTGTGGCAGCTGCCACACCTGTCTTTTTCGCTATTTCAATATCCGTCATACCCTGATACATCAATTCCAGAATTTCCTTTTGATTTTCTGTAACGCCCGCATATTTTTTGTTATTTGCGGTCAGTAGTTCCAACATGTTGGGATGCTCTTTGCCCATGTGGATATTTATCATTTTTTCGGCATTAAAAAACCTGTCTTCCGACTGAAAAACCTCACCGATCTCGTATTCTTTTCCGCATATATTGCATATATAACAGTTGTTTTCATTACTGAAACAATATCCATTCTTAATTTCATCCAAATTCATCTTTGCAAAATCATATTTCACTTAAATTTTACCGCCTTTTGTTTATTAATTATATAAACATATATTATAATTGTTTATAGTAATTGTCAAGGTTATCTTTCTGTCGAAAATTAAACAAAAAAAAATAAATGTTATTTTATGGTGAATATTGTTATTTTAGCTATTATGTTATAAAATATTTAATATACTATAGTAAAAATATGGGAAATATATATTATCTATGCAATACATCACTGTGGAATAGATTTCTTAAATGCATGGACCTCACTTAAAGGCAACATTAATGTACATTTTTTAACAAAACTCTACATTAATCGCTTATATGCAATTCAAGTATTAGAAATAAAATAAAAATAGTTAGGAGACCAATTTTGTGTTCATTCAGTGGATGGTTGTTAATACTCTTGTTACAATGCTTACCGGTTATTTGGTTCATTATTTTTTAAAAACAAATTTTAGTATTGAGTCTGCAAAAACCAGACTTATAGTATTCATTATTTGTTTCGGCGTTTCAAATGGTCTTATATCAACTCTTTGTATGGAATATCTGCCAAGTAATCTGCAGTTTATTAAGTCATTGTTTATCCTGCTGTTTAGCATTATTTTAATTAAATTTTTTCTTAATACAGGTATAGGAAAAGCTGTATTATCCTTTTGTGCAATAATGCTGGCTGTTGGAATCGGTAATTTTCTGGCTCCATTAATATTTGTAATTTTCTCAGATATAAACGTTACTCCAGATGTAATTGCGGGTAATACTTATCTTTTTATAGCTATGAATATAGTTATATACCTTATAACAACTATCCTGGTTATTCTGACTCCATACTCAAAAAAGATCAGCCAGATAAAAAATATTAAACCAGTTGGTTTTTTATTATTTATAACTGTTTTAATGCTGGTACTGAATGCAGGAATACATTATCTCGTTAACTTTGATCCAATTTCTTTTACGGTAACTCTTATACTTTCATTAGTTTATTTAATTACTTCAATATGGTACATAAATAATTATCATAAATATGAAATGAAGCTGGAAGAAGAAAACCAGCAGGCCTTTTACAATGAATCCCTAAGCCTGGTAATACAGGATTTAAGAAGGTTCAAGCATGATCAGGCCAATCATTTGACGGTTATTTCGGCAATGATAAAGATGCAGAAGTATGATCAGGCAAATTCATACATAAATGAAATATTTAATACAACCGAAAGCATTGTAGATTCTTCAATATGCGATATAAAAAATGCGGGACTCTTTGGACTTATCTCATCAAAAATGGACAACGCCAAAAAAACCGAAATTAAATTCAACCTGCAGGCAAGAGGAGAAATAGACTCCATTCCCAACGTAAAGATATCCGAACTTTGTGAAATAATAGGAATTTTTCTGGATAATGCCATAGAGGCCGCTTCAATAAGTGATGGCAAGGAAGTTGAAATGCTATTGGAAAATAAGGAAGAAAGTATTGATATTATTATAGATAACAGCTGCAGCACAATTCCCAAACTTGATAGTATTAAGCAGGACGGTTATTCAACAAAGGGCACTAACCGGGGACACGGCTTGAGTATAGTTGACAAAATCCTAAGCAAGTACAATAGCATATCCAATACCATCAGTTTTGATAGTGAAAATATGATTTTTACCCAAATATTGAAAATAAAAAAAGGCATATAGCCTTTTTTTATTTTCTGTAGTCTATTTCAGTAATGATTTGGGGCACTCCTTTTGGTAGAACGAGTAGAACCAACAAGCCCCTGCGGAAGAAGTTGCCGCAATAATTCCAACCATGGACAAAACAGTCATTACCATCAACTTGATTTTACCTTTTCTCATTTAATACCCCACCCTTTCTATTTTTTGTTATTTTATACACCATCGGTGTAAGATTTACGGCATTGATCAAGGTAATAATTGAAATTACATTTGAAAAATCCTGAGGCACTAAAAAGCTTATTAAAAACCATATCACAAAAACTATGCTGCTCCCGACTCTTAACTCTTTGCGTCTTTTCTCGGTAATTATAGGCTTTGAAATCAAATCTGCCGGAGCATACAGGTATACCAGGATGCCTGATATGATAAACATAAAAATATTTAAATAATCAAATGTTATAACAAGTGATAAATAAATGGTTCCAAATATAAACGTGAAATGTGTTATAACACAACCCAGTTGAGTTTTGGCATGAATACCACCGAAAAAAGATTTGTTTACGGAGAATACGGCAACAGCTGCCAAAGCATACCTCAACTGCCCGAGGGCGAAAGCCGTTAATAATACTGCTATTAACTTGAGACCGTCTGAAATGGCCATATAAAGGCCATAATCTATTTCTTCCGCTTTTTCTTCGGTAATACCCGGTACAGTAACAAGTATTTCATTTGTAATCTTTTTAGTGATCTTACTTAACATATAATCACCACCTATTACAATTTACTTCATTATATACTATTTTTTATAATTAATCTATATATTTCGCAAAAATTCCCCTTTTGTTAAGTAAAATTTACAAAGTTTTTAAAATATTACCTTTAAAAACTAATAAAAACTAAAAAAACAAGTAAAGTGCCGTAATTTTACGGCACTTTACTTGTTTTTCCTTCCTGCCAACTGCTATTACAATAATATCACAGCGGCTATGGCAGCGGCTGCCAAAGCATAATGCCACCACCTGATTAAGGGAATTTCCAACGGAGCCTCAACATTTTTCTGTTTTTCCAAATAAAATCTCGTCATTTGCTCATCTCCTCTCCTTGTCTTGGCTCTTAACCATATCAGTTCACTGTATTTATATTCCATATTTTCTTATGATTACCTTCTGCTTTTAATATTTATGATCATATTTATTTTGTCACGTTTTATGGATTTTTATTTAATACTTATACTCTTTATAATAGCATAAAAACAACGCCAGCCATAATTTAATGGCTGACGTCATCCAGAGTTTCCTTATTTTTCATGATAAAATCACATGATTAAAAGTATAAATACACCCACGACATTGGCTATAAAATGTGAAAATGCGCAGGAATACACGTTTTTGGTCTTTTGAAAAATCATTCCGTATAGGATGCTGTCAATAAATATGAATACTAAATCGTACAAAACGACAAATACGGCACCCGAGGAATAATGACCAATTGAAAAAAAGAATGAAGTGATTGCAATTGCATAAGCCGGCTTTAACAGCGTACTGATATTTGCCTGCATAAAGGCACGAAAAACCAATTCTTCTACAAAGGCTAAAACTATCAGCTGGATTATTAATAGAAACACCTTATCAAATAACAGCATCGGCTGAGTACGTTCTAAAACATGCTGATAGAACTCAGGCACAATCATTTTTGACAGACCTATTGCAATCACACCACTGACAACAGGCAATACAATTAACCACCAGTATTTTTTAAAATCACCAGGTAAACTGCGAATATTAAGCCCAATATCTTCCCAACTTTTCTTATTGATCTTTTTTTCGATAAGTAAATATGGGATTGCAACCATTATTGCCAGAACAGGAATTCGGACAAGACACGACAAACCTATGATTATCAAAACACTCAACCTGAATATAATTTGCTTTTTATTATTCATTTTCTCTTACTTCCTTAATTAGTTTTAAAAATCCCATATATGCATTACGGAGCATCTGTGCAATCTCATTATTTTGAAAAGAACAGCTATTTGTGGCTATCATAGATGCTATTCCATGGGTAAACAGCCAGGTTTCCATAAAGAGATACTTTGCATTTTCTATGGTTATTTGATTAGCTGCTGCGATTCTTTCAGCAATAGCCGAATTTTCTTCCCCCTCCAACATTTCCATAAAGTTGGCGGTTTTAAAATTATTACTCATGAAAAGCATTTTAAAGATATTAGGCTCTTCTTTCGCAAAACAGATATATGCCATTCCAATACTAAAAAATACATTTTCCGGGTTAATGCGGCTTTCAATATATTGATTGTAAAAACGTTCTATATAGGCAAATAAATCTCTTTTTAATTCTGCCATGTCCTTATAAATCCGGAATATTGGCTGAGTGGAGCAAGAGAGTTGAGATGCCAGGCTGCGGGCATTTATATTTTCCCATCCTTTTTCTCTCGTCAAATTAAATGCAGCCTCTATTATTTTTTCTTTATAAATTTTAGGTTTTGGGGGCAAAATATTTCTCCTTAAAATAACTGTTGTTATATAACGTAAGTTATTATATAATCTTTTTAATTGTCTGTCAATAAGACAGCCATTTATCTGCCTTGAAGTCAAACATTTGAAACTACTCCATGACAAAAATCCCCACCCCTGAGGCAGATGCCGCGGAGGTGGGGGTAATATTAAATAATTTATCAAGGAAAAGCTGTAAATTGGAATCTCTTTCTGATTAAGGTATTCTAATCAATTTTAAGAATTAACCCATTAATATCCACTCTATTTTCAATCATACCATTGTCTTTCATGAACTGCTCGGTCTTTTTCATTGAAGTAATATCAGCCTCAGTGACTTCGGTACTGAAATCATACATGGGGAACATTTCCCCTACCGCTTCCATACTCAGCTCGGTTTCCTTTGCAGTGATTTCCAGAGTTTCTTCCGCGTTTTCCTTCATGTACTGCGCTATCTCCGCCTGTGCTTCTAAAAACCTCTTAACCAGTAAAGGATTCTTTTCATAGAATGCTCCGCTTGTGGCTACTACAATTGTAGCATCCACCAGATCTTTTCCTGTGGTCACCACACGGTAGCCGTCCTTAGCCATATTATATGCAACCGGGCCGGCAAGAAGTGCGCAGTCCACAGTTCCGCCCACCAAAGCTGCCTGTGAATCGGGAATACCCATGGAAACAAACTCTACATCGCTTTCTGACAAACCTGCAGTTGCCAGATAAGCAACCAGCAGCTCGTGCAGAATAGTCCCCTTGGGGCCTGCAATTTTCTTGCCTTTGAGATCAGCAGCTGTTTGAATAGTGCTGTCCTTACCGGCGAACAAGCGAAATGCCTCGGGGGATCGGCTATATGTACTGATAATTTTAATATCCGCACTGTTGGAGGCCGACAGTATGACCGAAGTAGCTCCCACAGCGTATAAGAACTGAATATCGCCGGAAGCTAGTGCCTGGGTCTGCTCAGGTCCCGTAGTCAAGTTTGAATATTCCACCGGCAATCCATATTCTGAAAAGGCTTTCGTAAAGATGCCCTGCTCTTTTTCTATAATAGACGGTACATTGAGGGGGGACTTTACATAGGTTATACCTATTTTGCTCACCGTGAATTCCGGCACTGTCTTAGATGTCTCAGCCGCAGAGCTGCTGCCCACCGACTGTCCAACGGGTTTCTCTTCTCCTGCGCAGCCCGCCAGTGCAGCAACCATAATTGCAACGGTTAATAAAAGTGAAAAAATACGTTTCATGTTATACTCCTTTTCTCGTAATTATTTTAATTATATTTTTTTTAATATCAATCATTTCGGGAGATAAAATATCTCTGGGATAATCAAATGACGCCAGCGAAAATTCCTGTTCCACCCTGCCCTGATCCAGCACCAGAATTTTCTGCCCCAACAGCAGGGCTTCGTCAATACTATGGGTTACAAAAATAATGCTCTTCTTATGTACCGAAAATATGCGCAACAACTCGCCCTGCATGGCCTCTCTGATGAAATGATCCAGTGCTGCGAAAGGTTCATCCATCAGGATCAGTTCCGGGTCATATGCCAGAGCCCGGGCCAGGGCCGCTCTTTGCTGCATTCCTCCGGAAAGCTGGGCTGGATAAGCGTTTTCAAATCCAACAAGCCCTACGGTGTTGATCAGTTCCTGAATGCGGTCGGAATCCAGCTGAGTCTTTGGCAAGCCAAAGACAATGTTTTTCCATACCGTGAGCCAGGGCATTAACCTTGGCTCCTGAAACACCATGCCCATCTTGTGGAGCGGCGGTCTCAGCAGTGTTCCACTGTCATATTCTTCAAAGCCGCCCAATACCCGCAAAAGGGTAGTTTTACCGCAGCCGCTTCTGCCAAGTATGACGGTTATACTCTGCTCAGGAAATTCCACTGTTAATCCATTCAGCACCTTTAGCTGCTTTTCCGCCACCCTGTAACTTTTGCATAAGTTTTCCAATCTAACTCCAGCTATTGTCAACACCTCCATGCAGAGCTTTTCGGATAGCAAGGGAAAATAAACAGTCACACAAATAGCCTACAATACCAATAACAAAAATTCCCACGATGACCTTATCCGACCGGGACATCTGCTGGGCATCTAAAATCAAATAACCAAGACCTCCGGAGGCTGCAATCATTTCCGCGCCAATAATAGCACGCCAGCTGTAGCCAAGACCTACACGCATTCCTACCAGAATATCCGGCAGAGCATGGGGCAGCATAATGCGGAAAAATTGCTGTATTTTACTGAAACCCAGAGAGTGCCCTACCTCCAGCAGCTTGGTATCACAGGAAGCAAGTCCTTTCTTTATATTCAAAAACATAGGAAAAAAGGATGCCAGTATAATAATGATAACCTTAGAGGTTTCTCCAATGCCAAACCATAATATCAACAGCGCAATCAGGCTCAGAGGTGGTACATTACGCATGAATTCCACAATATGCTCGTAGTATGAAGCGGACGCAGGGCGCACTCCCGCCAGAATCCCCAGAAGGAATGCCAGCACAAAGGCGATCACAAAACCTGTCAGCACGCGCCAGAGACTGACTAAAATGTGCAGCAGCAGCACTCCGCTTTTCACCATATCCCAAAACGAACGGAATACTTGCCCCGGACCGGGGAGAACATAAGAACTCCAAATCTGCATGGCTGATACAATCTGCCATAGCAGGAGAATTACTATTATTGGCAGTGTTGCTTTCCAAAAATTCTTCATTGTTTCCCTTTCTATATCCCATCTCCATTATGGCAGCCGCCGGAGCAATACAGCAGTTCCAATATTTTCTCAGCAGGCTGCTGCCTCATTGAAGAAAGGTACCGGTCAATTTTTTCCTTGCTGTCCAGCACCCTCACCTTTGTTCCATATTCCAGAAAAAATCCCGGAGGGATAGGACTTGCTTCCAGCATCCTCTTTTGCAGCAAAAGACCTTGCAGCTGTGCAAACTCGTTCCAAGTGTAAAAATTGACCCCTGCCAACCCCAGACTGTTTCCAAAATCTCGCAAAGAGGCGCAAGGTGTGGTAATATACAAATCGCCCTTTCCTTCCAACCTTTTCTGAAGCTCTCTGGCGCAGTGGATCAGAATCGGCTCGATATCCGGATATTCTAAATATAAATCTGTATACTGCTCTTTTATGTAACTCACCGCCAGGGGACATCTCATGTCCGCAATACAGCAGAGAGATTTTTCAATGGATAAGCGATACTTACCTTTTACACAGGCAATATGGTCCTGTGTACAACTCACCAATTCGAAGCCTTTTTTCATCAGCTGGTTTCTCATACTCGGCGAGTCATACATTTCGGAAGCAACAGGGTTTATCCAAAGAAACTTACGCATATTATCTCCTAATTCAGTGTTAGTTAGCATCGGCTAACTCGTATTATAACAGATTTTATTTTGCTGTCAAGTTGATTACAAATCAGATTAACATTTACCTCAAATGCCGAAAGTATATCATATTATGTAATATTTAATCATCTTTACAAAATTCTATTAACGGAGAAAAAATATTTATTATGAGGTATGCAAAGTCGTACATAGATAATTATTTTAATTCAATTAATGACTATCATTCAAAGTCGGAATTATTTCTTATTGCTCACGGAGAGTTAGAGGATAAAAAAGAAAATACTCCAAAGTGGTATATTGAATTAAAAGAAATTATGAATTGGCAGGCAATGTCTGATAGGTCTGGGGTTTGGACATACTACGAAGTCCTATATACTGGCAATTCAGAGATATTAATTGAGAGTTTGAAAACTAAAAATGAAAATGAGATACTGGATATGTATATTTCAGGGATCGATAATTATAGTAAAGAGGAATTAATGGATGAAATTGATAAATGGATCTTTGGCAATGAGGCTAAGATTTATAAATATATTGAGGATATTTTAATTATTAATAAAAACTGGTTTTATACATTTGTTTAATACATAGAATTTGGAGTTAAAATGAACAATAAAGAGTAAATCATGGAATGATAACTTATTAAATCTTTTAATTAAATCGACCTCCAAAATAAAATATTTCAAATCATACCTTAATATTCATATCAGGATAAAACTGATATTTTATGTAGACTGGTAGTATAATTAGAATGTTATTCAATAAAAGAGAGCCTTTTACAGTTCTCTTTTATCCCTGTACCGGAGGTTTGCGATATCAGTCCTGGCCTATTGCGTTAAGCCCTGCTGCAGCGTAGGGTCTTATATTTTTTCCATTAATTTACATTTTTAACTTGCCTTATCTCCGAAATTAATATAAAATTTATATGTAAATTTATGGAAAGGAGGAATTTTTTTATGAAATTAATTTCAAAAATCCTTGTAATGGCATTGCTTACCATCACTATTCTTTCATTCTCATCTTTTGCAGCTACCGATAGTCATGAGAATTACAGCAGTGGAGATGTAGGCATTTTGGGTGAGATTTGTCCAAACTGTGACCGCGGCTCCCTTATACCTTCTACGCAAAACTCCCCGTGGTCATTAAATGGTACTCAAAGAGTATGCACCCACTATCCTTATGGCTATGATTATCAGCAAGAACGCATTGTATTGACCACATATAAATGCAATTATTGTTCTTTTTCAACAACTACTTCTAAAACAGAAACTCAATGGCTTTGCAAAGGATGGAGATAACTCTATCCCCAGAGTTGCCTATCTGATTCGGTAGGCAACTCTTTTGCTTTGCGACGGATAATTCTTATTTTGCG